>DUAG01000035.1 GCA_012960925.1 Candidatus Manganitrophaceae bacterium | reverse complement strand
TCGTAGATTCTCCTCCTAAATTACTATATTGGAAAATTCTACTTCTGAGCACCTTTATATTTAGGGAGGATTACCAAAGTTCATGGAAGAAGAAATTCATCGACTTAATAAATCTGAAACCAGTTTCAGGACAATTATTGAGCCCTTCAAGATCAAGGCGGTGGAGCCGATCCGGATGACGACCCGGGCCGATCGCCAAAAAATTCTTCAGAAGGCTCATTACAACGTGTTTTTCATCAAGGCGCGTGATGTCATGATTGATCTGCTGACCGACAGCGGGACGAGTGCCATGAGTTCGGATCAGTGGAGCGGGATCATGCGAGGGGATGAGGCCTATGCCGGAAGCGAGAGCTATGAGCGTTTTGAAAAAACCGTCAAAGCAATATTTGGTTTTAATCATGTGATCCCAACACATCAGGGTCGCGCTGCCGAACGCATCCTGTTTTCGACGGTTTGCAAGGAGGGGGATGTGGTCCCGAATAACAGCCACTTTGATACCACGCGGGCCAATGTAGAGTATCAGGGGGCCAACGCGGAGGATATCCTCATTGCAGAAGGTCTTGATCCGGAAAGTCATTATCCGTTTAAAGGAAATATGGACCTGGAAAAACTGGAGGCCTTGATACATCGTGTCAGAAGGGAAAGGATTCCCCTGTGCATGATCACAATCACAAATAACTCGGGTGGGGGGGCAACCGGTGTCAATGTCCAATATACGCACTGTCAAAGAACTGCTCTCAAAATATGAGATCCCCCTCTATTTTGATGCCTGCCGCTTTGCGGAGAACGCCTATTTTATTAAACTGCATGAAGAGGGATACAAAGATACGCCTGTCCAGGAGATTGTTCAGGAAATGATGGGCTACGCGGATGGCTGTACCATGAGCGCTAAGAAAGACGGCTTGTCAAATATGGGAGGTTTTCTCTGCACGAATGATGATTTTCTGGCCAAACGAGAGCGTGAGCTCTTGATCCTGACGGAGGGTTTTACCACGTATGGTGGCATGGCGGGGAGAGATCTTGAGGCCATCGCCATTGGCTTAAGAGAAATATTGAAAGAAGATTACCTGATTTATCGAATCGCGGAGACCGAGTATCTTGGAAAAAATATGGAAAAGGCAGGTTTTCCCATTGTTCAGCCGCCCGGAGGACATGCCATCTATATCGATGCAAAAGCGGCTTTACCTCATATCCCGCCCTTAGAATATCCTGGACAGGCCCTGGTTGCCGCGTTCTACCTGGCTGGCGGCATTCGCACCGTGGAGATCGGCTCTGTCATGTTTGGGAAGGTCGATCTCATGACAAAAAAGGAATGTCCTGCTGGAATGGAGCTGGTCCGGCTGGCGATCCCAAGACGAGTGTATACCCAAAGCCATATCGATTATGTGATTGAAGTCGCCAAACGGGTCTGGAAAAGACGCGAGACGCTCAGTGGATTCAAGATTGCGGAGCAGGCAAAGGTACTCAGGCATTTTACGGCAAAATTTGAGCCGCTCTGATCTCACAAAGGACTCTTCTCGTTCTTCGATTTGTCACCTTATACTCTGATATCGGCCAACGGACTCCTTACCGTACAGGTGAGTACGCCTCGATCGTCCTTGTGCCATCTGGCCTTGTCTTCCATGAGACTTATGCGCTTTAACCTAAGATGCAACTTTCGATCTTGGGTTCCCGATTCTTTTTGACAACAAGAGATAAACCCAATATAATTCAGTGTTTTATATGTCAGGAAGGCCCATTGCAAGAACATATCCGTAATTTTTCCATCATAGCCCATATTGACCATGGTAAATCGACCCTGGCCGACCGTCTTCTGGAATTGACCGGGGCCGTTGACCCGCGTGAATTTAAAGACCAGCTCCTGGATGATATGGATCTCGAGAGAGAAAGAGGCATTACAATTAAGTCTCACGCCGTACGATTACAGTACACCGCAGAAGATGGGATTAACTACATGCTTCACCTGATTGATACGCCGGGTCATGTTGATTTTTCCTACGAGGTTTCACGAAGCCTCTCTGCCTGTGATGGTGCCTTGCTGGTGGTCGATGCCACACAGGGGGTGGAAGCACAGACCATTGCGAACGCCTACATGGCCATCGACAACAACCTGGAGATCATTCCGGTTATCAATAAAATAGACCTCCCCAGCGCCGACATTGAAAAGACGAAAAGTCAGATTGAAGAGATCCTGGGACTGGATGTCTCCCAGGCGATCGCCACAAGCGCAAAGGAGGGGATGGGGATTAAAGAGATCCTGGAGTCGGTTGTTCTGAATGTCCCTCCTCCAAAGGGCGATCGGGAGGCCCCGTTGCGTGCCTTGATCATCGACTCCTGGTTTGACAACTATCAAGGGGCCGTCATCCTGATCAAGATCGTCGATGGAAGCGTTCGAAAAGGGACACGGATCCGACTGATGTCTAACCAAAAAGAGCACGAAGTCCTTTCTCTGGGTGCCTTTCTTCCGAAACCGCAAGAGGTAGATTCCCTCTCTGCGGGGGAGGTCGGTTATCTTGTCTCCGGAATTCGGGAAGTAAGTGAAACCAAGGTAGGTGACACGGTGACAGAGGCCAAAAATCCCGCGTCTGTGGCAATACCAGGCTATAAAGAAGTCACGCCGATGGTCTTCTGCGGTCTATATACGATTGACACCGATCGTTTTGAAGACCTCCGGGAGGCCCTGACCAAGTTGCAGCTGAATGACTCCTCTTTTCAGTATGAACCTGAGACCTCTCTGGCCCTTGGCTTCGGGTTCCGCTGCGGATTCCTGGGCCTGCTCCATATGGAAATTATCAAGGAACGTCTCGAAAGGGAATATCGCCTTGCCTTAATCGGCACAGCGCCCACCGTGGTCTATCACATCACCACGCAAAAAGGGGAGGTTCTCAATATTGAGAATCCGGCCAAACTTCCTCCTCCCGGCGAGATCGCCCGGTTTGAAGAGCCTTTTATCGAAGCGGTAATTATCACGAGAGACGAATATCTGGGTTCCATCATCAGACTCTGTCAGGAAAGGCGCGGCACACAAAAAGATATGAAGTACCTTGATGTTGGCCGGGTCATGCTCACTTATGACCTGCCACTCAATGAGGTGATCCTTGATTTTTATGATCGTCTAAAGTCGATGTCCAAGGGCTATGCCTCTTTGGATTATGAATTCAGAGGATATCAAGACGCCCATCTGGTTAAAGTGGATATTATGCTCAATGGAGAGCGGGTCGATGCGCTTTCCTTTATTGCGGATCGGGAGAAGTCACAGCTTCGGGCCAGACAACTTGCTGAAAAAATGAAAGAAATTATTCCAAGACAGATGTTCGAGGTCGCCATCCAGGCAGCGATTGGGGGCAAGGTGATTGCGAGAGAGACCGTCGCGGCCTTGAAGAAAAATGTGACGGCGAAATGTTATGGTGGGGACATTACGAGAAAAAGGAAATTATGGGAAAAACAGAAGGAAGGCAAAAAAAGAATGAAGCAGGTTGGCCGGGTGGAGGTGCCGCAGGAAGCCTTCCTGGCAGTCCTGAAGGTTCAGGATTAATCTTATCCAAGGGAAAAAAGACGAAGTCAACCTTTCGAGAGTATGCCGAGACCTTGGTCATTGCCATCGTCCTGGCCCTCTTTATCCGAACCTTTGTCGTACAGGCCTTCAAGATTCCCTCAGGATCGATGATTCCAAGCCTTGCGATCGGGGACCATATTCTCGTCAGTAAATTTATTTATGGCGTTCGTCTCCCTTTTACGGATATCGTTTTGGTTCCGATCACGAAGCCGGACCGGGGAGACATCATCGTTTTCCGTTTTCCCAAGGATGAAAAGAAGGATTTTATTAAGCGTGTTGTCGGTATCCCTGGAGATACGATTGAAGTCAAAGAAAAGGCCCTCTACCTGAATGGAGTGAAACAGGAAGAATCATACGCCATCTATGACGAGAAGACACTTCCCTTGCGATCCCTTGATAACCGCGATAATTTTGGACCCATATCCGTTCCTCAAAATGCTTATTTTGTAATGGGAGACAACCGGGACCATAGCCTCGACTCACGCTTCTGGGGTTTTGTCGATTTCTCAAAAATTAAAGGGCAGGCTTTTCTAATCTACTGGTCATGGGACAAGGAGGTAAGCGGGGTTCGATGGGATCGACTCGGAAAGATCCTCCGCTAAAAGAAGCTATGGCAACCAGGAAGATTCAATTGAATCGGTTTTTAACACAGTTTTCCAGGAAGAAGATCCTTGTGTTGGGGGACATGATGTTGGACCATTATATTTGGGGAAGCGTACGGAGAATCTCTCCGGAGGCGCCTGTCCCCGTCGTGAATGTCCAATCTGAGTCGGTCTTACTTGGCGGCGCGGGGAATGTCCTTCAGAATATCCTGACTTTAGGGGGGGACGGAATGATCTGCAGTGTCGTCGGATCAGACGATGCCGGAAAATGGATCAGAGATGAAATCTTTTCAAAGGGCGTTCCCCTGGAGGGACTGGTCGTGGAGGATGACCGGCCGACCACAAAAAAAACACGTATTATTGCCCACCAACAACAGGTGGTTCGCTATGACCATGAAGAACGGGCACAAATCAAACTCAAAACCGAGAGGAAAATGGCTGCATTCATCGCAGATCATCTCATGGAAATTGACGGCATCGTTGTCTCGGACTACGCGAAGGGCGTCGTGACCGAAAGGCTTATGAAGAAAGTGATCTCCTGGGCAAAAAAAAGAGGAATTCCGGTCGTGGTTGATCCCAAAGTGGATCGTCTTTCTTATTACAAAAATGTCACCATGATTACCCCGAACCATCTTGAGGCATCCGAGGGATCGGGTATTGAAATCGTGGATGAAAAGTCGCTGTGCACAGCGGGGAAAAAACTCTTAAAAAATCTCAAGTGTGAAGCCGTACTCATCACACGGGGAGAACAGGGAATGAGCCTCTTCGAAAAAAATGGAAAGGTCACGCATATCCCGACCGAAGCCAAGGAGGTGTATGATGTCACCGGTGCCGGAGATACGGTTGTCGGGACACTCTCCCTCGCCCTGGCGGCGGGTGCATCCTTTGCTGCTGCAGCCCGTATGGCGAACCACGCGGCCGGCATTGTTGTGGGAGAGGTGGGAACCGCGGCCATTCATAGAAACAAACTGGAACAGGTTCTCTCATGAGCAACTCCTCCTTATTTTCTAGATTAATTGTTATCCCAGCAAGATATCAGTCTCAGCGTTTTCCCGGAAAACCCCTTGCAGATCTTAATGGGAAACCGATGATTCAGCATGTATGGGAACGGACCATGATGATAAAACATCATGGCCGTGTTATTGTTGCAACAGATGATAAACGGATTGCTGATTGCGCCCGAGGGTTTGGGGCTGAAGTCTCTATGACCTCCTCTTCTCATCAAACCGGAACGGAACGGGTGGCGGAAGTTGCCGAACAATTTGATTCGGAGATGGTTGTCAATTTACAGGGCGATCTGCCCGTCTTTCTGCCCGGAGTTTTGGATGACCTCCTGGAGGTCAGCGCGAATTTAATTGGCCGGGGCTTCGCCAAGCTGGTGACTGTTAAATCGGAAATCCTTTCTAAAGAAGAAATTTTTTCACAAAATACGGTCAAGGTTGTGACGGATCGGAATAACCGAGCACTCTATTTTTCACGTTCTCCCATCCCATACATTGCACCCAATATGCTCGATCTCTCAGAGTTGCCCTTTAAATTTTACAAGCACTATGGGATCTATATCTATAAAAAAGAATTCCTCCTTCAGATTTCGAAATCCTCCGAAGGACCGTTGGAGAAAGCAGAAAAGTTGGAGCAGCTACGTATTCTGGAAGAGGGAGAGCGCATATCGGTTGTCGATATAAAACCGGAATCCGCACGTTTCTTCTGGGAGGTGAATGCCCCTGAAGATCTGGTCAAGGCCAAAGAGATGGTGTCTTCAAATAGTTCTTCTTAAATAAACGTAATTATTCAGCATGCATCTACTGGAGGATTGTGTGACAAAATATATCTTCATTACAGGAGGGGTTGTTTCGTCCTTAGGGAAAGGGCTGTCCGCAGCCGCGATCGGAAATCTTCTCAAGGCGAGAGGGCTGACGGTCACTTTTTTGAAGCTTGACCCCTATATCAATGTCGATCCGGGAACGATGAATCCCTATCAACATGGAGAGGTCTTTGTCACAGACGATGGCGCCGAAACCGATTTAGACCTAGGACATTATGAACGATATACCTCCATTACAATGTCAAAAGAGAATAATTATACGACCGGAAAGATCTATTTTAATGTGATCAAGAAGGAGCGGCGCGGGGATTATCTCGGCGGGACAGTTCAGGTCGTCCCGCACATTACCAATGAGATCAAGCATTCCATCACCGCAGTTGCGAAAGGAAATAAAAACAAAGTCGATGTCGTCATCGTTGAAATCGGCGGCACCGTCGGTGATATCGAAAGCCTCCCTTTTCTCGAGGCAATTCGCCAGTTTCCATTTGATGTCGGGAGAGAGAATGTCCTCTACATCCATCTGACCCTAGTCCCCTATATCAAGGCGGCGGATGAATTGAAAACAAAACCTACCCAGCACAGCGTCAATAAAATGAGAGAAATCGGTATACAGCCGGATATCCTTCTCTGCCGAACAGATCGCCCACTCTCCACTGATCTAAAGAAAAAGATTGCCCTCTTCTGCAGTGTTGAGCTCAGTGCGGTGATCACAGCAAGGGATGTTGACAGCATCTACGAGGTTCCTCTTGTATTTCATCAGGAAAAACTTGATGAAACGATCGTTCAAAAGCTGGGTTTGAATACGCCGAGCCCTGACTTAAGACGGTGGAAAAGGATTGTCCGTGTGGTCACAAAGCCAAAAGGCCGGGTTCGCATTGCCTTGGTCGGAAAGTATATTGATCTAAAGGATTCGTATAAGAGTCTCTATGAATCTTTAATCCACGGAGGAATCGGAAATCAGCTTGGCGTCGATATCGATTGGATCGACAGTGAAGCCCTAGAAGGGAAACGAGTCGATCAGACTCTAAAGGACTGTGATGGAGTCCTTGTGGCAAGTGGCTTCGGCCACCGGGGCGTCGAAGGGAAGGTATTGGCCATTCGGTATGCACGGGAGAAAGAGCTTCCCTTCTTTGGAATCTGCCTCGGAATGCAATGTGCTGTTATCGAATTTGCCCGCAATGTTGTGGGTTTGAAAAATGCGAGTAGTGCTGAATTTAATCCTAAGACACCCCATCCCGTGATCGACTTACTTCCGGAACAGCGTCATCTGGTGGATAAAGGGGCGACAATGCGCCTGGGTGCCTATCTGTGTCATATACAAAAAAGGACCCGCGCCTATGGGATATACCGGGAAAGAGCCATCTCGGAAAGGCATCGGCATAGATATGAGTTCAATAATCTATATCGCGATCAGATGGAAAAGGGCGGGATGGTTTTTGGAGGTCTCTCGCCGGACGGAAAGCTAGTCGAAATACTTGAACTTCCAAACCATCCCTGGTTTGTCGCAGTCCAATTTCATCCTGAATTCAAATCGCGTCCCGATGCCCCTCACCCTCTTTTTAAGTCTTTTATCAAGGCGGCAAATCAATTTCTTATTCAACGTCATTCAAATAAAACGGCCGTCAAAAAGACCCGACGGAACAATGAAAGGAAAAAATGACGAACGCGTTCGGTGTTGGTGAAATAAATCTAGGAGATGGGCCGTTCTTCCTTATTGCGGGCCCCTGCGTGATCGAAGATGAAGATCTGGCATTAAAGACGGCGGAAGCCATTGCCCGGATTGCGAAACTTCACCGGATGCCCTATATCTACAAGTCGTCTTACGACAAGGCCAATAGAAGTGCTTTTTCATCTTTTCGAGGTATCGGCATGGATCAGGGTCTCAAGATCCTCCAAAAGGTCAAATCAGAAATCGGCATTCCCGTTCTTTCAGATGTCCATACCGCTGAGGAGGCGACTGTGGCGGCGGAAGTTCTGGACATCCTTCAGATCCCAGCATTTTTATGCCGACAAACCGATCTACTCCTTGCTGCAGGGAAGACCGGGCGGGTGGTTAATGTGAAAAAAGGGCAATTTATGGCTCCCTGGGATATGATTAATGTGGTTGAAAAGTTGGAATCTATCGGGCATAAGAAAATTATGCTGACCGAAAGGGGAAGCACTTTCGGGTATAATAATCTTGTAAGTGACATGCGTTCACTCGTCATCATGAGAGAATCGGGATATCCGGTTATATTTGACGGAACACACAGCGTACAATTGCCGGGAGGGGGTGGAAAAGTTTCATCTGGACAAAGGGAGTTTGTCGCACCACTCTCCAGATCTGCCGTTGCGACGGGATGCGACGGCCTCTTTCTCGAGGTTCATCCGAGACCCGACACGGCCCCATCCGATGGCCCCAACATGGTGGATTACTCGGAGTTAAATATCGTTTTGAAAGATGTACGACGCATTCTCGATGCGCTCATTGAACCCTAACGTAAAACTTTAAGTTTATCTTGTTTTACTTCGGGTATTGGCAAGAGGCGTAACCACAATACAACTTTCAAGTTAAGGATTCGAGTACCGCAGGAACGCTCCCATGAGTAAAAGAGAAGCAACCTCGCATGAGTGAAGAGAAAATGGACATCAGCATAGAAGAAGGCCGACGGGTCATTCGCATCGAGGCAGAAGCCCTTTCCGCCCTTGAAAAGAGGATAGATGGTCACTTCGTTGTCGCGGTTAAGTTCTGCCATGATTGTAAAGGTCGGGTGGTGATCATCGGCATGGGGAAATCGGGACACATCGGCAAGAAAATAAGCGCAACCATGGCGAGTACCGGGACTCCTGCCTTTTTTCTTCATCCCTCTGAGGGAATTCATGGCGATCTTGGAATGATCTCCAGAGATGATGTTGTATTGACTATTTCCAACAGCGGAGAGACAGAAGAGATTCTTCGCATCCTCCCTGCCATTAAACGTCTCGACCTGAAGTTGATCACCATGACGGGCAAGATCGACTCAAGCCTTGCAAAGGCAAGTGATATCGTTCTGGATGTTTCCGTTCGGGAAGAGGCCTGTCCTCTGGGCCTGGCCCCGACGGCAAGTACCACAACGGCCTTGGCCATGGGGGATGCCCTGGCCGTTGCCCTTCTTCAAATGAAGGGCTTCAAAAAGGAAGATTTTGCTTTTTTCCACCCCGGAGGTTCTCTGGGTCGAAATCTTCTTTTAAAAGTTATGGATGTCATGCATACGGGAGAAGAGATTCCGACCGTTCAGGAAACGACACCGATGCGGGAAGTTGTGCTGGAAATGAGTGCAAAGAAGTTGGGAATGACAACCGTTGTCACAGAGAAAGGAACTTTCTCTGGGGTTGTGACCGATGGAGATCTAAGAAGATTGATCAAGGATGTGAATCGTGGGCAGACAGATATATTTTCATTACCTGCCGCACAGGTGATGAATGCGTCCCCAAAGACCATCCTGTCAGAGGCTTTGGCCGCGGAGGCCGTTCACAGAATGGAAATCTTTTCGATTACCTCACTGGTTGCCGTCGATAAAGAAGGTCTTATGAAGGGGGTCGTCCATCTGCATGACCTCCTTAAGAAAGGCGCCGCTTAGATTGAGCAAGGACCTCATCGAAAAGGCAAAACAGATCAAATGCCTCTTGTTGGATGTCGATGGGGTGATGACAAATGGGATGCTCTACTTTGACGAGAACGGGAAGGAAATAAAAGGTTTTTCTATTTATGATGGTTTGGGGATTGCCCGGTGTCGTAATGCCTCTATTCTGGTCGCGATTATCTCAGGACGTCACTCCAAAGTCCTCACGTGGAGAGCGAAAGAGCTCCGGATCGAAGACGTCTATCAGGGGGTTCGTGATAAGGTGAAGGCCTATCAACAAATTGCGAAAAAGTATCAATTAGAAAAAGAATCAGTCGCTTTTATTGGCGATGATCTGATTGATCTACCCTTGCTTCGGCAGGTTGGACTTTCTGTCGCAGTGGCCAATGCCGTTGATGAGGTCAAAAAAAGGGTGGATTGGGTCACTCAGCGCCGGGGAGGAGAGGGCGCCGTGAGAGAAGTCGTCGACTTTATTTTATCTGCGCAGGGTATTCATTGAAAGTCTCAAATAAAATTACACGTTCCATTGTCTTTCTTGCCTTGCTGGCCGTGTCTGGGACAACCAGATTTCTTCCGTGGCGTTTGGGTGTACAGTTTGGCGGGCTGCTGGGAAGAATCGCATTTTATCTGCTTCGCCGAGAGAGAGGACGGTCCCTTGAGGGCTTGCGAATTGCCTTTGGTCGGGACAAATCGGAGAAAGAATTAAATAAGATCGCACGACGGAACTTTCAAAACCTCGGAAAAGGCCTCATTGAGATTCTGAACTTTCGGTATCTGACGCTCCGGCGGATTGAGTCACTCGTTACAATTGAGGGAGAGGAATACCTTAAAGAGGCAAAGTCGAACGGAAAAGGAACGGTCCTCATCACAGGTCATATTGGTAACTGGGAGCTGATGGCAGCGGCCCTGTCGCTCCGGGGCTATCGCCTTCATGTCATCGCGGCCCCGCTTTACGATCCCAGAATTGATGAGTTGATTATTCGCCTTCGTTCGAAGTTCAATATTGAGACGATTAGCCGGGGAAGCCCTTCATCATCCAAGAAGATATTAGGCGTCTTGAGAAAGAAGGAAATCCTTGGATTATTGATTGACCAGGATACACAGGTCAATGGGGTCTTTGTGAATTTCTTCAATCAGAAGGCTTACACGCCCGCGGGCGCCGCGCAACTTGCCTTAAAGAGCGGGGCGGCGACAATCACCTGCTTTGTCACACGGCTACCAAACGATCGCCATAAAATCACGATCAACAAACCGATCACGCTTGTCAGAAGTGATGACAACAAAAAGGATATTGAAGTGAACACCGCGATATTTACAGCGAAGATAGAAGAACATATCAAGCAATACCCTGAGCAATGGGTCTGGATGCACCGGCGCTGGAAAACACAACCTCCGGCAGCCAAAGGATAAAGCATGAACCTTCCAAATTCACTTACAATAACACGGGTTCTCCTGATTCCTTTTTTTATCGGTTTTTTCTATCAAAGTACTCAGCAGAGTTCCCTTATTGCGGCTGGCATATTTTCAATCGCCTCGATCACCGATATACTTGATGGATATTTTGCCAGGCTTAGATCAGAAGTTACGCAATTCGGAAAATTCCTTGATCCCGTCGCGGATAAACTTCTAATTCTTTCAGCGCTGATCCTTCTCGTGGGGGATAATCGGGTTTCAGCCTGGATCGCCATTGTTATTATAGGCCGAGAATTTGCCGTGACCGGATTTCGTGCGATCGCTTCATCTGAGGGAATCGTTATCGCTGCCGAGAATCTGGGGAAATATAAGACCGCCCTTCAAGTTATTGCGATCATTTTATTGATCATCGATTTCACCTCTGAAATATATCATGAAATCGGCCTGTTGCTTCTTCTGGCTTCGATGGTCCTTGCGCTCTATTCTGCCATGCAATATTTCGTTAAGTATGGACGGAGTTTGAATATTTTGAAGGTGAAATGAACACCTGGATTGCGGGATTTGGGATGGCTCTTTCCGCATATCTTGTTGGAGCAATCCCTTTCGGCCTCTTGTTTTCAAGGAGCATAGAAGGTGTCGATCCGCGAGAGAGGGGAAGCGGAAATATTGGCGCAACCAATGTGTTGCGTGTCGTCGGAAAAAGGGCGGCTGCCTTGACTCTCGTATGTGATATCCTGAAGGGGGCGGTTCCGGTTGCGGTGGTCCGGTATTTTGGAATGGGTGAGGAGATTCTTCTCATCGTGTCGCTGGCAGTTGTCCTGGGACATATCTTTCCCATTTATCTTCGGTTTAAGGGAGGGAAAGGCGTTGCAACCGCTTTCGGGATGTTTCTTGCCCTCTCTCCTCAAATTGCATTTATCGCAGCTATCTTCTGGTTGGGCGGTTTCCTCTTGTCGAAATACGCTGCCGTTGCCGCTTTAACAGCTTTTGGCGTGCTCCCCTTCATATCTTTTTTCTTAACAAAGGAACCGATGTTTATCCTGTTTGCATCAAGCATTTCCTTGCTTGTCTGCATCCGACACAAGGATAATATCCGGCGACTGATGAATGGAACTGAAAAAGAGGTGTGACAATTGAAGAACCCCGTCCTAGAAAGGCGAGGATTACACCCGCTATGCGTATTCAGCAGCCCATTCTTTCCCTTCATGGTAGCGTTTCTTGGTGCTCGAATCCCCACGGCTCGACACGTAAGTAGTGGTTTTCGCTCCTCACGCCTTGCCCTTAAGAAAAATAGTGGCATACTGGTTATAGTCAGAAAGAGGTGTAGAAATCAAGATTCAACAACTGAAGTCAAAAACAATCAAAAACCTTGTTAAAGTTCCAATTGCATTGGGCTTCTTGATACTTGCGGCACTTTCTCCAGTTGAGACAACTGCAGCAGACTCGCGTCCCATTAAAGTACTCTTTCAGAAGAACCATCTTGAATCATTAAGAAATGACCGTGGATTGGAGCGATCCGACCTCGCCTCAAAATATCTTATGTATCAGGCCGATGCGGCAATGCGGCAGTCTAATGTGGATGAGGCAATCCGTCTTGGAAAGTCGGCTGTCGAAATATCACCCGAATCTCCCGAACCTCATTTCTTTCTTTCAAGGGCCTACTGGGCCAAGAATAACATGGACATATCAAACGTTCTTTCTCAATACCTTTCAGGGCTACGTCTTGTGCCTCAAGATTTCTGGTCCTTGTTATCTGTCGTGGAAACCGTCATCCTCCTGTTTCTGATCTCATTCCTTTTGAGTGTGGGGATCTTTATATTTTATTCCGCTTATGCCTACGGTGCACTCTGGGTTCACCAGATATCAGAAAGTACAAAGGGGGTTCTTCATCCTGTTTCAGCGGGGTTCATTTTTTTTGTGATACTCATATCCCCCTTCCTTCTTGGAGTCCCGCTCTTGTGGTTTGTTCTTTTTTCCTTTTTACTTTTTTGGAGGTTCTACCTGCGCTCAGAAAAATGGACAGTTGCACTGTTCCTCATCGGTCTGGGGGGATTATCATGGCTCATCCCATTTTCACTAACATTTATTACGGCAAAACATGACCTCCTTTTAAACGAAATGGTCCGGAATTATCAATCTGATTATTTTTGGCTATCACCCTCTTTTGATCAAAAAAATATGGACTGGAAGGGTCTGGCTTTGCTCGCCGCCTATGAGACCCAGGAAAATAACTATAAAAGGGCAAAAGAACTTTATGAGGATGCCCTCACTTCAAATCCCAGGTCATCGATGATTTTAAATAATCTGGGGAATATTTTTTTCTATCAAAAAGAATATGAACAGGCCATCAACTATTACAAACAAGCGATTGAGTATTCTCCAAAACTTGTTTCTTCATACTATAATATCAGTCAAACCTATCGGGAAATGCTTGCATTTGATAAAGGGGAGCGTTTCTATAAAGAAGCCGTAGATATCGATAAGACGTCTGTTAAGCGATTCTCTCAGAGGGCAGCAAGGTATCCGGCATTCCCAGTGATCAACGAGAGATTTTCAGAGACAGATCTCTGGAAAAAGGTTTCAGAAGAGTATAAAGCCGACAGTCAGGAGGCTGAAATAATCTGGCGGGGATGGGCAGGTGATATTCCATTAAAATATGCTCCGCTCATTTCTATTTTTTGGTTTATCGCATTGACCCTGTCCGCCACTATTTTCAAAAATTTTGCTTCAGTCCACCCCTGTGCCTCCTGTCATAAGTCGATCTGCCGTAATTGTCAAGAGAAGATATTCAGCTACTATGTTTGCAAGGGATGCGGCCACCAATTCAGGTCGATCAAGAAAAAAAGCGACTTCATCATTATCGAAAAAGCCGTAAAAAAAATTCCGAGGAAATTCTATCCTTTTTTCCTTCTCCCGGGCGGGGGGCACCTTTCCATCCGAAAATCGGGGAGAGGGGTCATTTTTCTAAGCCTCTTTTTCTTTTTGGCAAGCTACCTAGGGTTAGCTGATTCTTTTTCCCCAATAGCACCCTGGACCCTTGAGGGAGCCAAGTGGGTATGGGTTCCGTTCGGTCTATTTTGCCTTTATCTTGTATCCCTTTATGATCTAAAGCGGTCCTGGAGTAAGCGCTTATGGCCTTAGAAGGAAAAATACAAGAGTTTGAACTCTCTGAAATTTTTCAGATGATTCAACACCAAAAGAAGGAGGGGATTCTTGCGCTCGTGAAAGGAAAGGACGGGGTGCTCGTCCAATTCAAAGAAGGCCGTATTATCAGGGCTTTGGATGCCGAAGAGGAAGACGCCCTTTTGAATCTTCTACTGAAAGCCGAACAAATCAATCTGGAAGACGTGAAGACCGCTCTTGATGAACAAAAAAGAATCAAGCGAACCCTGGCCGAAACCCTGATTTCTCTCGATATCATTTCAGCCAATCAATTAAAGCGGATAACACGTCTTTACACGGAAGATATGGTTTTCCAACTCTTCGAATGGAAAACGGGAAAATACAAGTTTGAAGAGAAAAAAGTCTCGTATACACCCGATCTTGTAGAACCCATGAGCATCGAATTCACTTTGATGGAAGGGGTTCGCCGAGTAGACGAATGGCCGCGCTTCCTCAAGACAATCACTTCTCGCCAGAGTACTTTTGAAGTGACACCGGCCTTTTCAGTAAAAGTGAGCCAGAAATCTGATCAGAAGGCTGATGAAGAGACCTCTTTTTTATCTCTCAAAGATTCCACTTCCGAGGAAGATGGGGGGGAGTCATCATGGCTTCTTACGCAGGTCAGTCATAACCGAAATATCCAGGAAATGATAGATTTGGCAGAAATGGGAGCCTTTTCTGTCTATAAAGGCCTTGTCGATCTTCTATCTCAAGGAAAAATAAAGAAAGTCGTAAACCATGAGGTCAAGGTTGTATCAGGAGCTCGTTCGGTAAAAGATATTGAGCGTCGTCAGCAAATCATGAAGATCGGCGCTGGAGCACTCGTCATTGCATCAATACTCTTCTTGGTGACGCTTTCTTATCCTTCCATCCAGACGACGTTTCTTGGCGCAGATCAATCGATTCAGGAGGTCAGGAAATTAAGGGCCTGGAACGGAATATATTTGATACGCCATCAACTGGAGATCTATCGCTTACGAAAAGGCCATTATCCGACCACACTGCAGGAACTCTTTCGCGAGAAAGAAACGGTAAAGAGGGGAATCGATCCTAGAATATGGCATTATCGCCTTAGTGGTGATCAGGCTGAAAATTACCAAATCGACCCCATGTAGTTTACATAATATACATTATCGGACCCTATAAATGATTGAAGGAATCCAAAAAATAAGAAAAGATATCAGGCTTGTTCTGGCGGGACTCCGGGAAGCGACTGTCACTGTCGCGGACCACGTCAGCAGCCATGTTAAGACCATGAAAACGACGATGGATGCGCGTGATCTCGAAGGGAAAATCAAAAAGGAACAGGCCATTCTTGGCAGAAAGATCTACGAACATCCCGACACAAGCCTCGACACCCTGCACAAAGAGAAGGAAGTTAGAGACCGCGTTGTTGAAATTGAGAAAATGCATAAAAAACTTGAAACCATCGAAGGAAATGTCCCCCCCCTAGAGGCACTTCAAGACTTTGAGCGGCTTCTGATCAGATCTGAATTTGCCATCCAACAGATTATCGTCCCTGAAGAATTCACCGGCACCGGAAAGACTATCCGAGAGTTGGCCTTTCCTTCCCAGATGTTAATCTTCTTCATTAAAAAAAGGGGGAAAACAGAAATTGCTCAAGGAAAAACGGTTATTGGTGCTCGAGATGAGATTACATTCCTCTGTGATAAAGAAAATATAAATAAATACAGGCTTTTCTGGAAGAAAACCTAATCTATATCTTTATATTTTGTGGCACTTGAAATTTCTTCCATCAGTTCCTCTTCTGTAATAACACCCTTCTTAACCAGGACAGTCACCAGCGCCTCAAGATGAGAAACCTCGTCCGGAACATCCGATTTCTTCTTTTTCGAGGTATGGGGCTGGGTCTCAGTGAAGTGTTCTCCCCTGGGAATGGTCTTGGAGGCGATTCGGGCAACAATGATAATGATTATAATCCCGAGAAATACTGCGGTTAATATACCCATTCAATTCCTGTAAAAATAAGGGATCAAAAGGTCATCCATTAGATTTAGGGCCAAAGATTCCTTTGCGCTCCCTTTTGGAATAAAAATTTCAAGCTGTCCTGAACTGTTGATGATCATATTCCCGTTTTCATTTTTCCCTTCGGAATAATTTTCTTTGATTCCGCTAAAAATATGTCCCTTCAATTGGAGCTTGAAATATTTTTTATTTTTAAGCACTTCAAGGCCTAAATTAGTAATGGCATTCCCGAAATGGTCAAAATAAATGATTTTTCCTGTCAGACCGAGTCCTAAGCGCTTCGGAAAGAGTTCATGAATACATTTGTAATCTGAGATCTTCCGACCCAGCTCTTCCGGCTGCCTTCCATTCGCAAGCAAGGCGGCCATCGGTGCGAAATGATCCCGTCCCGCAAAAGTCGGACTTTTCTTAAATTGAAAGACGGCTGTATCCAGGATTTCAAAAACACGACTCCCCTCTCCCTGATAGAGATAGGTCAACACCCCATTGTCCGGAGCGATAAAGAACTGCCCCTCCTTAACGACGATCAGTTTTCTCCGTCGGGTCCCGACCCCTGGATCGACCACGATCAGGTGAATCGTGTTTCGAGGGAAGTTTCGATAGGTTTCTTTAACGATGTAGGCGCCGCTGACAATATCATGGCGGGGGATATCATGTGTAATGTCAATGATACGCGCTTCTGGAACCTGGGACAGCAGGACGCCTTTCAGGCTTCCGACAAAGTAGTCCTGCGTTCCAAAATCAGTCGTTAAAGTGATTGCTGGTCTCTTGTCCCGCGGCTTTACGTTTTCCGGCGACCCGTGATTACTCGAATGCAATTTTGAGTATTTCATATTCGACTGTCTTTACCGGGGTCTTTACCTCGACATAATCTCCGACTCGATGGCCGATCAATGCCCGTCCAACCGGTGACTGAACTGAGATCTGTCCATTCGATAAATCAGCCTCATCCTGACCAACAAGCGTATATTTTTTCTTTTCATCCGTCTCAATCGCAAGAAGGTAGACCGTGACCCCAAAGACCACCTTTTCATTTGAAACTCTGCTGGTATCAATGACCTCTGCGTTCGCCAATTTACTCCCAAGTTCAAGGATCTTTCCTTCGACAAAAGCCTGCTTTTCCTTGGCAGCAGAATATTCCGCGTTCTCGGAAAGATCGCCATGCGCCGCAGCCTCCGCAATCGCAGTAATCACACTCGGGCGTTCCACTTTTTTTAGCCGATCCAATTCTTTCTGCATTTGTTCATGACCTTTTGGGGTCATTGGTACTTTCACATTATCCTCCTGATTCTCGGTAAATATTCCTGATGATATTCTTGAAGTGTTTTCACAGTGAGGACACCTTCTTCACGAAGGGCTTCTATACCACACACTGCGGCTCGGGCACCCGCGATCGTCGTAAAATAAGGCGTGTTATGTTGAAGTATGGTCTGGCGGATAGAATAGGAATCGATCTGAGAGGCCTTATCTCCGACGGTATTAATCACCATGTCGATTTCTCCATTCTTCAGGAAGTCAACGATATGTGGTCTCCCCTCTTTTACTTTCTTGATGGTTTCGACCCTCAGGCCTTTCTTATCCAGGTAGGCTGCCGTACCCCCCGTTGCGGTAAGTTGAAAACCCAATTCGCTGAGCCGCATTGCGATTGGCGCGACGGCAGTCTTATCGTGATCTTTTACGCTGATAAAGACCTTGCCCTTGAGCGGAAGCAGATTATCAACAGCGGCCTCTGCTTTTGCATAAGCCCGACCAAAATCCCGATCGATCCCCATCACCTCACCCGTGGACTTCATCTCCGGGCCTAATATGGAATCAACATTCAGTCTTTTAAACGGAAAGGCCGCTTCTTTCACGGCAACATGTTTCATGGGCTGTTTTCGATCCAGTACGCCTTCTTCACGAAGCTTTCCGCCCAGGATTACCCTTGTGGCGATCTTGGCCAAAGGGAGACCGATCGCCTTACTGACGAAGGGAATGGTTCTGGATCCTCTCGGATTAACCTCCAGAACATAGACTTCTTTGTCTTTGACCGCAAACTGTATATTCATTAAACCGATGACGGAAAGCGCCTTTGCCAATACGGTCGTTTGATGTCGAATGATCTCAATGATTGATGCGTCAAGGGAAAATGGCGGTAAAGAACAGGCGGAGTCGCCCGAATGGACACCGGCCTCCTCAATATGCTCCATAATTCCGGCGACAAAGACATCGCTTCCATCTGAGATGGCATCGACATCAATTTCAACCGCATCTTCCAGGTATTGATCTATTAAGACCGGGTGCTCCGGAGAAACCTTTACCGCATGAGACATATAATACTTTAGACCCGAAGGGTCAAAAACAATCTCCATCGCCCGACCGCCGAGCACATAAGAGGGACGGACCATGACCGGATACCCGATGGCCTCCGCCGCCGCTTCCGCCTCAGAGAGTGTCCGGGCCAGGCCACTTGGTGGTTGTTTAAAACCAACCTCTTCGAGTAATTCTTTAAATCGTTCCCTGTTCTCAGCCCGGTCGATGGCATCCGGCGAGGTTCCCAAGATACGGACCCCCGCTTTTTCCAAGGGAACCGCCAATTTCAAGGGGGTTTGTCCCCCGAACTGAACGACCACCCCGAGCGGTTTTTCCCGCTCAATAATATGGAGGACATCTTCAAAGGTCAAGGGCTCAAAATAGAGCCGATCCGAGGTATCGTAATCCGTACTGACTGTTTCAGGATTGCAGTTGACCATGATACTTTCGTAGCCTATTTCTTTTAAGGCCATCGACGCATGAACACAGCAGTAATCAAATTCAATCCCCTGTCCGATTCGGTTTGGACCGCTCCCCAGGATAATCACTTTCTTGTTTTCAGTCGGTGCCGCTTCACATTCATCGTCATAACTTGAATACAGGTAGGGAGTATGGGCCTCAAACTCGGCCCCACAGGTATCCACCCGCTTATAAACCGGAATGATTCCTTCCTGTCTCCGCCATTTTGAAATCTCTTTTTCAGAAATATCAAGCAACGTACTGATGCGGCGGTCCGAAAAACCGGATTCTTTGGCCAGGCGAATGAGTTCCGGTTTTAGGCCCTCCTTTTTTAAGCGCTCTTCGAGGTGGATGATCTGTTCTATCTGATGGATAAACCAGGGATCGATTCGCGTCAGGGTATGAATTTCTTCAAGCGGCATCCCCAATCGGATCGCATCCCCAATCTGCCAGATGCGATTGAATGTCGGCCTGCTCAAGTGCGCTTTTAAATCAAAACCGTCCCCGTTCATTGACTCGAAATGGGGTTCCATGCTGTCGCGGCGGATTTCCAATGACCGAAGGGCCTTCATCAGGGCCTCCTTAAAATTTCGTCCGATGGCCATGACCTCTCCGACCGATTTCATCTGAAGCGTTAAGACTGGATCGGCCTTTGGAAATTTCTCAAACGCAAACCGGGGAATCTTGACGACCACATAATCGAGCGTGGGTTCAAAGGAGGCCGGCGTGACCCGCGTGATGTCATTTTGAATCTCATCGAGTGTCAGCCCGATGGATAACTTTGCAGCAATCTTGGCAATGGGAAAACCGGTGGCCTTTGAAGCCAGGGCCGAGCTTCTGGAGACCCGCGGATTCATCTCTATCACGCGCATATCGCCATTTTCAGGATTCAGTGTAAATTGTATATTCGACCCTCCGGTTTCGACGCCCACGCCGCGAATCACCCGAATCGCGGCATCCCGCATTTTCTGGAATTCCTTGTCGGTCAAGGTTTGTACAGGAGATACCGTAATAGAATCTCCTGTATGAACCCCCATCGGATCAATATTTTCAATCGAGCAGATAATGACGACATTATCATTCCTGTCTCGCATGAGTTCGAGTTCAAATTCTTTCCATCCGATGACCGATTGCTCGATGAGGACGTCATGAATCGGACTGCTATCCAGTCCCGCCTCGACATATTCCCTGAATTCCTCAAGATTATAGGCCACACTCCCGCCCAGGCCGCCCAGCGTAAAAGACGGCCGGATGATAGCCGGGAACCCCGTCTTTTCAACAATCGCCAGCGCTTCATCCAGGTTCTTGGCGCTTCCGCCTTCGGTGCAGCGCAGACCCGCCTTCTCCACCACTTTTTTAAAAGATTCCCGATGTTCCGCTTGTTTGATCGATTTATAATTTGCACCGATCAGAGTGACCCCGAATTCCTTTAGGATTCCTTCCTCGGTCAAAGAGATGGCCATGTTTAAGGCCGTTTGTCCCCCCATAGTCGGGAGGAGGCAATCGGGACGTTCCCGTTTTATAATCTCCCTCAGAATCTCCACCGTAATCGGTTCGATATAGGTCCGGTCGGCGACCTCCGGGTCTGTCATAATTGATGCGGGATTGCTGTTGACCAGAACCACTTCATATCCTTCTTCCCGAAGCGCTTTGCAAGCCTGAGTTCCGGAATAATCAAATTCGCAGGCCTGTCCAATGACAATCGGACCCGGACCGATGATTAGAATTTTGTGAATGTCAGTTCGCTTTGGCATCTTTGTTTAAGGCATCCATAAATAAAGGAATTTCGGCGATCCCCCGTCCAGGGGATGACCCGCTTGAAATCCAAAAACTGATAAGGGGGGAAAGGGAGGACTCAGACCCGAAAGACTTTTCGACAAAAAACTCCTGGAGTAGATATTGTCCTTGTACTCATGGGGACGGCTATAAACAATAACCTTTGCTTCATCGATCCCGGCTTCTAATTTGGCCAATTCAATGGCCTCATCGAGGTAGGAAATCCGGTCAATCAGGCCAAAGCTTAAGGCCTCATTGGCCGTGAAAATCCGCCCGTCCGCCCGTATCCGTATCTCCTCCGGAGAGAGGCCGGGCCTCCCGATCGAGATAACGTCGAGGAAGCGTGCCTGCATGCTGTCAATAACACCCTGTAAAATTTGTCGTCCTTCAGAAGAGAGGGGCTTTGCCGGAGAACCGAGGTCTTTATTCTTTCCGGACTTTACAGCCTCCGCGCCAACCCCAATCTTTTCCATGAGGCCCTGAAAATTAACATGAACCATAATGACACCGATACTTCCGGTCACTGCAGTGGGGTTCGCAACCACCTTGTCCGCCGCCATAGAGATATAGTAGGCCCCCGATGTTCCGATACTTCCGATGGATGCAATCACCTTGTTCCCTGTTTTCTCTTTATACCGGAGAAGTTCATGATAGATGATATCCGAACCGGTGATGGTACCACCAGGGCTGTTGATCCGCAGGACCACGGCCTTGATCATTTTATTTTCGGAAGCCCGCCGAAGTTCTTCTTTCACGCGTGCGACCATGCTGGGTGTTGAAACCATGCCCTTCCCGGCTTGTGCCGAGATAAAGCCTGAGATGTCGATCAGGAGAACCTTGTTTTCTCCTTTCCCTTCAATCACCTTTTCCTTAAGCGGGGCCGGCTGTGGAAAGAGCGACATCGAGGGTTTATAGATACATCCAGACATCAGAAAAGAAAAGAACACAAAACCGGCAATCTTCGACCCTATTCGTAATCTCTGCTTCGCCTTGAGGTAGAACCGGGTTTCTTTCACTTTATTCTTCATGTGTTCTCCCGGCTTGATAGAGACTGGAAAAATTCCTCAAAGAGATAGGCCGCATCGTGTGGCCCCGGCGAGGCCTCCGGATGATATTGAACGGAAAAAGCCGCGAGGCTTCGATGCCGCATTCCCTCAACGGTATCATCATTCAGGTTAAGGTGAGTCACTTCCACCTCCTGTTCTATCCTGGAAAAATCAATCGCAAAACCATGGTTCTGTGCCGTAATCGCAACCTTCTTTGTTCTCAGATCAATAACCGGCTGATTTCCTCCATGGTGTCCGAATTTTAATTTATACGATCGTCCTCCAAGAGCAAGCCCAAGGAGTTGATGGCCGATACAAATCCCAAAGATCGGCGTTTTTCCAAGAAGCTTCTCAATTTCTTTTACGGCATAGCCGAGCGCTTCCGGATCTCCCGGACCATTTGACAGGAGGACCCCGTCCGGGGACATCGCCAGCACCTGTTTTGCCGAAGTCCCTGCCGGAACAACCGTCACACGACAGCCTGTCCGGGCAAGCATCCTTAGAATATTTCGTTTGATCCCAAAATCGTAGGCGACGACATGGTGCTGAGGCGAGACAAGCGCTTCTCCCTGCCCCCCATTCGTCCATGGGTAGGGCTCGGTACAGCTGACCTCTTGAACAAGATCCCGTCCGATCAGGCCGGGCGCGGCCTTGAGTTTTTTCATAAGGCGATCCGTATCGTTCTCAAGGGTCGAGAGGATGCCCTGCATCGCACCGCCCTTTCGGATTCTCCGTGTCAGGGCACGCGTGTCAATCCGGTCAATGGCGACAACATGATGCCGCTTCAGCATCGTATCAAGCGCTTCCTCTGCGCGCCAATTGCTTGGATAAGCACTGTATTCTTTCACAATCAAACCTTCGAGCCAGGGTCTTTCTGATTCGGCATCTTCAGCATTGACACCGTAATTTCCAATCAGGGGAGTGGTCATGGTAATGAGTTGGCCCTTGTAGGAGGGATCGGTAATAATCTCCTGGTATCCGGTCATGCTGGTGTTGAAAACCACCTCGCCGATAGACTCTCCGTCTGCACCAAAAGACCTCCCGGAAAAGGAGGTCCCATCTTCCAATAATAGTATGGCCTTTTTCATGTCCACTTGTTCTCGATTATCTTCCCCGCAACAATCACGGTCCTGGCCCGTCCCTTCATGTTCCATCCGAGAAAGGGAGAATTCTTGCTCTTTGACTTGATATCGGATACTGATACATGCCATTCCACATTGGGATCGATAATGGTCACATCTGCGATGTCTCCCGGCCCAAGTTGTCCCATCTTTTTTCCCAGAATCCGGGCGGGTTGTACCGTCATTTTCCCGATAAGATCCGGCAGGCTAAGAATCCCCTCTTCCACAAGGCTCAGAGAGATGGAGAGAGCGGTCTCCAGTCCAATGATCCCGAAGGGGGCATGATCGATTTCTCTGTTTTTCTCATCAGGGGCATGAGGGGCGTGATCTGTGGCAATGGCATCAATCGTGCCGTCAGCCAGACCGGCCCGAACCTCTTCTAGATCCTGCCCGGTCGCAAGCGGCGGTTTCATTTTCGCATTGGCATCGAAGCCCATGACCCGCTCATCGGTCAGAACAAGATAATGAGGACAGGTTTCCGCTGTCACTGGGATTCCCCGACGCTTTGCCTCCCGAATCAAGCGCACCGAGCCGGCAGTGCTGATATGGGCAAGATGAATACGTCCCCCGGTCAGTTCGGCAAGGGCAATATCCCGCGCCACCATGACTGTCTCAGAGGCGGCCGGAATTCCCTTCAAACCCAAAGAAGTTGACACGCTGCCTTCAAAGATCACTCCGTCTCCCGTCAGGTTAAGATCTTCACAATGGTCAATGATCGGGACATCAAAAATCTTTGCGTATTCCATCGCGCGGCGCATGACCTCACTGTTCATCACAGGAAGACCGTCGTCAGAGATCGCGACACAGCCGGCGGTAACAAGTTCCCCCATCTCTGCCAGTTCTTCCCCCCGCGACCCCTTTGTGATCGCCCCGATGGGTAGAACATGGACAACGCCCTCCGTTCTGGCCTTTTCCAGGATCAACTCCGTCACCGACTGATTATCATTCACCGGATTCGTATTCGGCATACAACAGATAGTCGTAAATCCCCCCGCTGCCGCTGCTGCTGTTGCCGTCGCAACTGTCTCCTTGTATTCAAATCCCGGTTCTCGTATGTGCGTGTGAAGATCGATCAGGCCGGGAACAACAATCATGCCCTTCGCGTCGATACGATGCATTTCCCTCTTCGCATTTTCTGAGCCATTGCTCTCCCCTTTTTCAGCAGGAGGAAAATTTTCTCGAATCACCCCATTTTCAATCAGAAGATCCCCTATCCCGTCTCTTCCGTGCGCGGGATCAATGATCCTTCCGCCCTGTATCAGTATTTTTGACGGCCGTTCAGACATTTTGACCCCCTGCGAGAAGAAAGAGAAGCGCCATCCGAACAGCAACGCCATTCGTGACTTGTTCCAGGATCATGGAGGAGAGGCCATCGGCGACATCTGAAGTGACTTCGACGCCTCGATTGATTGGGCCCGGGTGCAGAACCAACACCTCCTTGTCCGCGAGAGAGAGCCGGAAACGATTCAGGCCGTAAAGATGCACATATTCCCGCAATGTCGGGAAATAGCTGCATCCCTGCCGTTCCAATTGAAGCCGAAGGAGGATGATGACATCCGCCCCCTGGATGGCCTCATCCATGCGGTAAGAGATGGACACACCCCATTCTTCTATCCTTTTCGGGATCATCGTCGGCGGACCGACCAGTTTGACCTCGGCCCCGAGTTTCTTTAACCCCCGGATATCGGAATGCGCCACACGGCTATGAAGAATGTCACCGACAATCACCACCTTTAAGCCTTTGACCGTCCCCTTTTTTTCCTTGATTGTAAAGAGATCAAGGAGGGCCTGGCTCGGGTGTTCATTCAGGCCGTCCCCGGCATTAATCACGGACGATCTCAAGGAACGGGCCAGAAGCGCAGGCACCCCGGAGGAGGCGTGACGTACGATCATAATATCCGCTTGCATGGCCTCAATATTTCTGGCCGTGTCGATCAGGGACTCCCCTTTGACCATGCTGCTGGATGAGGCCGTAATATTGACAACATCGGCAGAGAGACGCTTGCCCGCCAGTTCAAATGAAGTACGCGTTCGGGTGCTCGGTTCAAAAAAGAGATTTACCACTGTTTTTCCTCGAAGGGCCGGAACTTTTTTAATCTCTCGCTGAGAAACCTCTTTGAAGGATTCGGCCGTTTGAAGGATGAGATCAATCTCCTCCTTCTCCAGGTCCGCGATCGACAAAATATCTTTCCGTTTCAATCCCATCTTACCTACCCTTGATCGCCATTTTCCGACCCTCTTCTCAGAACAACGCGGTCTTCTTCCCCCTTTTCTTCAAGGAGAACCGCAATTTTTTCATCTAAAGACGTCGGGAGGTTCTTTCCGACATAGTCGGCCCGTATCGGGAGTTCCCTGTGACCTCGATCGATCAAAACAGCCAGTTGAATCTCCTTGGGCCGTCCCAGATCAATCAAAGAATCCATAGCAGCCCGGATCGTTCTCCCTGTAAAGAGAACATCGTCCACCAGGACAAGCTTCCTGTCGTTCATATCAAAGGGAATCTCAGTCTTTTTCAGGGCCGGATATTCCTTCCGGGTCGCAAGATCATCGCGGTAGAGGGTAATGTCGAGTTCCCCGACCGGAGGGGAATCCCCTTCTATTTCACTTATTTTTTTTGAAAGACGGCGTGCGAGATAAACCCCGCCCGTCCGTATTCCAACCAGACCGATGCGCTCCGCACCCTTATTTCTCTCAAGAATCTCATGAGATATCCTAGTTAAAGCTCTTGATATTTCAATCTTATTTAGTATTATTACTTCCATTTATAAAGACCCGTCACGGGAAAAATCAGCATAAAAAAACCCTCTCCTGATTTGCTTAAACGGAGAAGGTTTAGGGTTTTGTTCTTGATATTTCATGATTCCCTTCCCAGTCTCACAGGACCAGCTTAAAGGTGTAACGCCATCTTAGTTTGGTTCTAAAGAGATGTCAAGTTTAAAGCATTGAACCCAGGAGTCTACTGCGTTGCTGGAAAATAGTCCAATTTCCCAGATGATTCTCGTTAAAGAGACGGGCTATTCGCCTCTAAGCACCTGAAAACTTGGCCTTATTTTACATTCATCTCCTCACGATCCTATTTCTCCGACAGACTCCTAGTCAGAGCCAAAATCTTTCGCACAACGAAACCCGACGGTACTCTCTCCCCGTTTTGGATGGGCTCCTCCGAAACGCTTTGAGGCGCGAAGATCGTGAGAGCTGTTGTGAAAAGATCCTCCCCGATAAACGAGAACCTGAATAATTCCGGGATCTTCAGGTCCCTTCGGATTTTTAAACGGTGCATCCTTGTAGTAGGACTGATCATACCAGTCTGTCACCCATTCGGAGACATTTCCAGCCATGTCATAGAGACCATAGGGACTTCGGCCCCGTTCGAAACTTCCAACCGGCGCGGAATACTTGTAACCATCTTCCTCTCCAAGGCCATTGGCAAGTGTTGTACTAAAAAGATCGCCCCAAGGCCATTTTCCCCCATTTTCACCCCGAGCGGCCTTTTCCCATTCGGCCTCGGTCGGAAGACGTTTCCTTCCCCATTGGCAATAGGCCGCGGCATTCAGCCAGGTGACGCCGACAACGGGTTGTTTATCCCCCGTCAGAAGACCAATATCATCCTCAAAGACCGGAACAACCGGATCGGGTCTTTTCAACATCTTTGTGAATCGTTTATAATCGGCATTCGTGACCTCATAGAAGTCCATATAAAAGGGGTCAAGATAGATCACACGCTGTGGCTGTTCGTCAAAATCTCCAACATCCCCACCACCCATCGTAAATGATCCGGCGGGGATGAGGACCATCTTACGTGTGTCCCCCCCCACAATCGTCTCAAACGCACTAAAATCCACCTTCTCAATCTCAACGATGATTTCTTCCGGCATTTCGACCTTCTTGGCCGCCTCCCTCGCCCGGCTTGATTTAACCGACTCGACAATCAAAGCAACCGCCATGAGAAAAACCAGAAAAAGTAAAACCCCCAGCATTCCAAGAAGCGCATTTTTACTCATAGAAAACTCAGCCCCCAAAAGATGATCCAATATAACGAAATATGATTACCATTACAAGCAAAGTTCGTTCATTTTCGGTATTATTTTCTAATGTTTGAATAGGGGAAAATTGCGGCTGTAATCTTGAGGGTGCTGAAATAAAGGCTGGAGAGACGTCTCGGTGGGCGATCAAGAACTACTTTAGCTGTTTGACGTATAACTGAAGTTTATCTGAACTGATAAGCCCGCACTGAGGAGCCGGAGGGGCAAGACACGATCCAGCTTCGACCCAGGCAACAAAGACCGAACCCGTAGAGGAAACCGCAAGGGAAGCGTTGATTTTGAACAATAGACTTGCCGTGGTCATATTCAGCTTTCCATCGACCACACTGCGCCAGGTTGATTCGGTGTTGTCCCACAAACGAACAAACAATTCCGGATTGTCTGCGGTCGTATTGGGAAGTTTTACAAACGCGAGGTAGGGGCCGAAGCCTGTTCCGGCTACGGGGGTATTCGCACGAGGAAGAATAACGGCCGTTGGATCAAAGTCGCTTTCAACGAAAGATCCGGCCGGAATAGGACTTGAGTTGACAGGATTAAACCCCAGAAACTCTCCCGCTGTAGTTAAAACATTTCCAAAGAAAAGGGTCAATGAAGTGGCATTTGACGCATCATTCATGATCGTAAATTTCGCGGGTGATCCTACCGTTGCTGGAACGAAGCTGACCGTGTAAATATCCGTTGTGGCGGGATTGGCGCTTTCAAGTGCACTCTTTAGTGCTCCGGCAAGAAGACTCCCTGTCTTGTAGGTCGCCGGTATAATTGTTGCCGTTTGGCCTGTGCCATCATTGAAGAAGAGTGTATTATTAGAACCGTCAATGACAAAGCCCATATTCTCAATACCTGAACTGGTGAAACTTCCACTCGTCTCTTCTCTTCGAACATGCAATCCGCCATTTTCATGCCATGAGACGTAGAGGACCCCATTATTATAAACCAGGGAGGGATCATCAGGTTCTGAGATAATTGTTCCAAAGTTCAAGGTTGTGGCACTTGCAGGAGGGGAACTCCCGACTTCCCACTGCTTCAGGTACAACTCGCAATTGCCTAAAAGACGGCATTCCTTCCATGAAACACTAATCTTCGTCCCATTGATGGCAATCGCGGGGTTTAATCCGTCAGAGTTTGCATCAACGTTGAAGTGGGTTGTGCCGCCCTGATCCCATGCGGGTGGTAGGAGCGTGGTATTGAAATGCTTTACAAAGATATGACTTATTTCTTCAAAACCTGGTCCTGGTACTGTCGGAACGGTAGTAGATTCGGTCCAGACCACATAGGGCGTATTGCTGCCATCAAAGGCAATCGCACTGTCGCTTGCAGATTGGGCGAGGTTAACATTAAGGGGATCGCCAACCGCTTCCCACCCAATGGTCTCTTTTTGGACAATAACTTTGCAATTTTTTCCATCGAGCTCACACTCTGTAAAGCTAAGATAGGCGGTTGGGGTGCCTTCACCGTCAGAAACCACACGGGGTTGTTTCCCTATTTTTCCTGCTGCATTTATCGAGGTTGCCTGGCCGATCCAGCTTGTCCCGTCAAAGGTACTGACAAAGATGTTATCACTCGATATCGCTTCGACCTCTTGCCAGGTCAGATAGGGCTTTGTCCCGACAAGCGTAATTGAGGGATTTAAGGCATTTGCGTTGAGATTGATGTTTAACGTACCACTATTATTCGTTATCACTGGATCACCGAAGGTCTTTGCTGATTTTAGATTAAAGTTTTCATCGACATTGTTTGATAAATCCTTCGCGCGGACTACAAAATCATAAGTTGTCTCCTTTTTCAGGCCGGTCACACCGAAGCTTGTCTGTCCTCCCGTCGTTTCAAAGAGGGTTACTGTTCCACCTGTGGAAGGGAAAGTCGTTAGCGTGCACTCGCCTATTAAATCTGGGGGATTTTCCGACTGACAAATCACATAGCGAAGCTGACTTGGAGGGGTAACATCGTCAGTGGCGGCGGCCCATGAGAGAGAAATCGTACTCGTACTCGTTGCTGTCGCGCTGGTAATCCCCGCGGTGAAACCAGGTGGCGTCTCATCTGGCAATATTCCGACTCTAAAAGACCAGGTTTTATTGGAGACCATCTTGTTCATTGCAAGGTCTTCAACCCCGGTCGTGATCGTAATAGTATGGAGTTTTCCTTGGGTCAGGGTGACCCCGTTTGGCAGTGAAAATGTGGCCGTTTTGGTCAAAGGATTATAAACGAGATCTCCGGTTAGGGGCGTTGGAATGTTTTCCTCGAAAACGATAAAAGTATCTTTTGTTAGAAGTCCTTCTATCATCGCCTCACTAAAGGTGGCGATGATAGAAGAGTTTATGTCAACATTCGTCGCACCGTCTAGCGGCGCAACAGGTAAAACGGTTGGCGGCGTACTGTCTGTGGGTGTCGAACCTGGATTGGTGGATACGGGGGGGGTGTCTTTGCTCTTGCATCCGCTTGCGAGAAATATTGAGAGGAGGACGAGAAATAAAAAGACTGTACGAGGTCGAAACAAGCAGATTTTCATACCGTCTTTACTATCCCAACCGGACTAAAAAGTCAATAAAAAGAGGCTTGAACTGCATTTTATGCTCCATTATCTCCCAGATGAAAGGGAATGGAAGTCTGGGGTCTAAGAATGAAAGAAACGAAGCATAACCTCATAAGAAATGAAAAGTGAGGAGCATTGATAGCATCTTAGGGAAGCGTTGCACCGGCAATGTCACCCGTGGTCTGGCTCAAACCATTTGGATACTGGGTGCAAATATTGATCGTCGTCGTTGTCGAACCAGTAGGACAATCAAACACCTGGGAAAGGCCGCTGAATTTCTCATCCCGGGTAAAGGTTCCGGAAAGGGATTGTTCAAATTTAGCACCCGAGGTCCCTGACTGGTCAGGATCACTTATCAACTGAGACCATGTCACGACTAGCGGATCCAGTGGATCTCCGTCTCCTGTATCAGGAGAGCGTACTGTAAAGCTGGTCGTCAGTTCAAAGACCTGATCTCCCCCACCTGGCCCCGTTAGGGTTCCAATCCCGGCGGCTGGGTTGACACCCGTCACTTGTCGAACTTTTTGAAATGAGGTTGTCGTTGCCTCGGTCGGAAGAATCACCCCGGCCGATGAATTTATCATGAAGGTAAAGTTATTGGTCAAATCAAGACCCAGATGCCCATCCCCTGGGCAGACCACCGCACAACTATCGGCGATAAAAGACATATTACTGTTCACCTTGCCGATGCTGCCATTTCCCGCCACTCCCAGACTGTTGGTGCCCGAGGGGAAAATCTGACCCTGCTGCGTCGCATTGATTCGTATGCTTCCGCAATTCAGCCCATCCAGCACTGCGACTGTACCCGTTAATGGCGCAAAAAAACCGGATGTTCCGGTTCCAGGTGCACATCTTGTGGTAGTAATGTCTGCCGCATTTCCTGTACCGCCCGATGTCCCATCGCTGCCCAAGGCATTGCCCGAAACAATACCGAACATATTATCTGTAATCGCGCCGGGACCCAATAGCGAAAAGATGCCAGGAGGGCCTCCTGAAATACCGACATTGTCCGTTGACAACAAGGCTCCTGAGGTAAGGTCGCATATTCCAGCCACATTATTTCCGTCCTTGCAGGGGTCAAAACCAAGCGTCGGATTCTCAACTCCAGTCGTCGTAGGAACGGCTGTTCGTATATTGGTAAGCTGAGAGTTAAAATTCGCGTCGACAGCGTGGCTGAGCCCGGGCAAAGAAAATGCCCCCAGGACGAACAGAACCGCTATTACATGATGAAGGTTTTTCATCCTCTCATCCTCTCGTTTCCAGCTAAGATTTAGACTACGGGATAACAGTAAAGGTCGTGCTTGTACCGAGCTTACCAGCTTCCGCAAAACTACCTCCCGTGGGATGTTGCGTTGCTTGAAATCCCTGATTTGGCGGGATGGTAAGTGTTGCTGTACCGAGAAAGTAATTAAAACTTCCAGAGGTTGTAAGGACAAATTCACCCCCGGTTCCTCCCATTTCGGCCTGCTTGATTTCGGAAGACCACGTTACTGCCGGTAAGACGGAAAATGTATTTTGTACCGTTCCGGAAAGGACGGATACATCCTGACCCGCAACCCAGGAAGTCACTAAACTAACCGAGGACTCTCTGCCATTTGAGTCCAAGGTCGTCACATCGTCCAAGGTTTGAACGCTGCATATACTGACTTGCCCCACAGGGCCACATGCCTGCCCACCCAAGGGATCCCAGATAAAGGTATTTTCCATTTTAGAAGTATGCCCTGCATCTATGGGGACCCCAGCCCCAGGAAGAGAAACATCCACCGTGATCGTTGAAGACATCAGGCTGGTGAGGATGGCCCCTCTGGTTGGGATAATCTGACCCTGTGTTCCAGGCTCAAAGCGGACATTTCCACAATTGAGTTCACCAAGGCCATCAAGGGTACTGGTCCCTATACTTCCGTTTGCTCCGCACTTCGTTGGGTCAAGTGGCTTCAGCACCTTGCCAAACATATTGTCTGTCACCGCACCCGGTCCTAATTTGACAAAAAGGCCTGGAGTATCATTACCCAATGCATCTTTAATCCCAAGTACATTCGTGCCGCTCAACAAACCGTCATTCAGGGCTGAACCCGCTGCACCCGCATCCACACAACTCAGACCATCACCAGCCACGGCACCGCCGGTTCCACAGGGGTTAAATCCCGGCAGATCATCCCCCGGGCCCACCGTGCGCAGCTCCGTCTGAATGACATTGGTAAAGAAGTCCTGTCCCGGGGCCTGGGCATGAAGTAAAGGACTCGAGACAATCAACAGAGCGACAGCGATTGCCATTCGCCAGAATAGTTCCATGAAAGGCCGACCTACTTGTCTCTTCATGTTCCCCTTTCCTCCCACATTATTGTGGAGGCAACTCAGCCCCGGCTAAAGAACCTGATGTCATACTCTGCCCATCTGGATATTGCGTACAGATATTTCCTACTACGGTTCCAGGGCAGGCAAAGACCTGCGTCGCAGCACCTAAACCATCGGGAACCAGTTCATTATGAATGAAGGTGAAGCCGATGGTTTGGCTGAAGCCCGCACCGCCGCCCGTCATATCCGGGTCCGTTATCGTTGAGGTCATGACCACATTAAACGCTGCCGGCGGAAGGCCCGCAATCGAGGTGTCGGTCGTGGAAAGCGTTTGAAATACTGTTGTAATATCAACAACCTGATCGGCAGGGCCTGGAGCCACTTCAGTTCCAACCACACCTGCCCCAATCTGGGTAACCTGCCGCATTCTCTGGTCAGAACAGATATTCGGCGTTGTGCCACTTCCTCCCGCCAATGCAGCACATGCTATTTGGGTTCCCACAGCAGCGGTGCTACCCGTGGCATTCGGAATCCAGACAAATCGGTTGGTCAAATTCATACCCATATGCCCGGCAAGGAGCGGATTTGAATCAAACGCCAGATCGAAGTTCCCACTCTGAATTGAAGTCAGGGTGTTTGCTGCCGGAAATGATGGAATGACCTGCCCCTGTGCGTCGGGCGTAATGCGGAGAGAGCCGCAGTTCAGTCCTCCGAGAGCAGCATTGGTCAGCTTTCCACATTTACCTGTCGTGATCGGTGTAAGACTCGCATCGGCTCCCGATACGATCCCAAACATATTATCCGTAATGGCACCCGGTCCGGCCTGTTGAAAAGTTGCCGTTAAGTTGGTTAAACTCAGTAGAGAGGTCCCATCAGCATTTAAACATGCCCCCCCCGCATCGCGCGTTGCCGGGAGAAGTCCTCCCCCACTACAAGGATTAAACCCGGGGTTGGTTGCCGCGACACTTCCAGGCGCAACAACCGCACTTCCCAGTCCCGCCCTTTTATCCGTTGATTGCGTACTTGAGAAGAAGTCACTTGTTTGCGCGTAGGCATCTCCCACCGAAAACGCAATGATGCCGAGAGATAAAACCGCTACAGCGATGCCCGACGACACATGCCATGCTTTAGATTTGATTTTGTACACGTCACCCCCCCTAGCTATTTATTTTAGTTCTCAAAACCTCAATGACGTTACTCTGTAAGACAGTATAGCATTCAATACATAATTCACCCGCCAAGGTTCACCATTGTGGTGAGTTTTTTCTCCTCGGGGATCATATCCAGTTCGTGATACTCCGGTTTTACATAAAGAACCTGAGCGAGCAGCCCTTCAATCTCTTCATCACTGCAGCCATTTCTGAGCGCATTTCTGAAATCGACCGCGATTTCAGAAAAAAGACAGGGGCGAATTTGGCCGTTGGCTGTCAGGCGGACGCGGTTGCAGGTATCGCAAAAGTCGTGGCTGACCGCATGGATAAAACCGACAATTCCCGGTGCGCCAGGAATGCGGAAGTTTTCAGCGGGGCCGGTGTTGCCTTCATTCGCACCGTTGATCGGGATCATCTTTCCAGTCAGGGTCTCAATTTCATCGACGACGGCCTGAAAAGGCTTGTAAGCCTTGACCCAGGTATCCCAGTTGGCACAAGGCATATATTCGATGAAGCGGACATGGTAGGGTTTCGTACGGGTGATGTTTACAAAATCGATGGCTTCGTGGTCATTGACCCCCTGCTGAAGGACGACATTAAGCTTTAGCGGGGTAAAACCAACACGCTCGGCCTCTTCAATCCCTTCCCATACCTTGTCGAAGATGTCACGCCGAACGATCTTCGCGAAGGTATCCGGATTGAGAGAGTCGATGCTGATGTTGATGCCCCGCAAACCGGCCTTGAAGAGGTCTGCGGCCATATCCTTCAGGAAGACGGCATTAGTCGTCAGGGCGATTTCTTCGATGCCCGGCACACGGTTGAGGCGATCTATAAATTCAACAACGCCCTTCCGGACCAGCGGTTCGCCCCCCGTAACCCTAATCTTTCGCAAGCCTCTTCGTGCGGCAACGGTAATGATCCGGAGCAACTCGTCATAGGTAAGAAGTTCATCGGTCGGAGTCCAGTCAAGCCCCTCTTCCGGCATGCAATAGACACACCTGAGATTACACCGATCAGTGATAGAAACACGCATGTATGTGATTTCGCGCTGGTAAGCATCGACCAAGGGCTGCATCAGACCTCCTGGATCATCTAGTTATTGGCAGGATCGGACTCATAATTCCTTTAATTTTCATTGATTCTATAAGGATTAAACAAACGTGTCAAGAAAAAAGTACCGCAACAATTCAGCACATCCCCCTTTTTCTCCAAGGCGGCGTTTCATGTGATACTCGAATCCTCGCGTATACACATGCGCTGTGGCTCTGCGTTCCTTGTGCCTTCCCTGAAGGATAGGTCTCGCGAAGCCAAAATCGTGGCATGCTGAATCGTTACAAGACAACAGAAAAAAGGGTCACTAAATTTAGAAATAAAAGCGGAATGCCGCGTTGACCTGGAATCCGTTGAGGTCGAGTTCGAGAGGCCGCCCGGACCCGCGGCCGCAACCTCCGATGTCGTCTCCCGGATCGCAAAAATCAGAAATATTCTGAGAACGGATATTTGCCTCTGTGATCAGATCGCCATTTTCCGGCACCGGCGGAACATTGCCCAGATCTGTGGTCTCAGAAGGCGGCGGCGGGACATCTGAGAAGCCGGAACGAAAATGCCGTCTTACCTTGATGCGCGAGCTGCTTCCGATCACATAGTTCGCATTCACGCCGAAAGAAAACCATTCGGTAACAAAATATTCTCCGCCCACCCCTAACCTGGAGGTAAACGCAACCCCTCTCGCCTCCGTCGAACTTATTGAGGTAAAGACCAGATCCGGGTCGATATCATTCGCGTCGACACGAACAATGGCGTCCATGGTCAGATTGGCGATTGAGATTCCGATGAGTCCGATATTGATAAAGAAACGGCCTTGTTCAGGGTCGTGAAAGAGATCGTATTTCCATCCCAGCCAAATCTGAGTGATTGAGAGATCATAACGCGCCGTTCTAGAAAATTTTCGAGGCGGGAAATCCTGGCGCAGAAAGAGACTGACCGTATCACTTGCCTGTGACTCTCCAGTCCAAAGGGACAAGGTTCCGACCAGTGAAATCCGGGCCTTTGCCTTCCACTCCACCTCGAGGCCGTAGTTGATGTTTCCCGCAATCTCCGGCGTCACAATATTCCGCGCTTCTGCCGGTAGAAGTCGGCTTCTCGGCAGAAGATAATTCGGGTCCTGAAGGATTCCCCTGCCCGGGTCCCCCAGGACCTTATTTAGGCCATCCAGCGAAGGTTGGTAGGTTCCGATCGTATAGGAAACGCTCAAGGTCGACCCTTCCGCCGCAAAGCCAAGCCCGGAAAATCCGACCACTGAAAAGAAAAGGAGAAGTGCCCCCGTCATCAGCAGGGGGTGTTTATAAAAAGTTTTGCTTCGTCTCACGCGGCTCAAACTCCGATCAGGCGATGGCATTCTCAGGCTTTGCTTCAAAAGTTTTTTTTCCAAAAACAAAGTTCGGTTTGAAGACAACGACCAGCGCTGGAAGGATGATCAGGGCACCCAGACAGCTTGTCAACATTGCCAGGGGAACAAGTATCCCTTCCATGTGGAGATAAAACCCACTGAAGGCGAGTAAAGCATACCCGGATGAAACCGCCAGCGCGACAAAGATAATCGCCTTTCCAGAGGTTTGGAGGGTGATGCGGACCGCTTCTTCTATATTCCCCCGTTTTAAATACTCTTCCCGAAATCTGAAGATCAGATAAATCTCGTAATCCGCCCCAATGCCGACCGCCATGGCGGTGATGGCTGCCGTCCCGATGCCAAGCGCCACTCCGGCGAAGCCCATGACGGCAAAATTAATCAGAACGGAGAGCGAAAGGGGGATCAAGACAAAAATCCCGCCCAGGAAGGAACGCCGGACGAAGGCGATAATCAGGAAGGTGATCACTGCGATCTGGATGATATTTTTCGCCTTTCCACGGATGATTTCCTGGTTGAGCGCGACGACGACCGGAGAGCTTCCGGCAACACCCATTTTCACATCAAGCCCTTTAAAATCGGTCTCTTGAAAGCGGTCTATCATGCCGATCATTTTTTCCGCCAAGCGGGTATCGTCACTTTTCAAAAAGACCCAGATCACCGCTTCGTCCTGCTGCGGCCGCATCAGACGCGAAAAATCAGCCGGATTCCCGGAAACGGAATAGAGGAAGAGAAGCTGGGCGATCTCCCCCTGGGAATCCGGAACACGATGATAGGCCGGGTCACCTAGGTTCATGGTCTCATTCATCTGTTTAACATAATCGACATAGGATTCTGTCTTGCCAACCTCTTCCATCTCCTCCATCTGGCGCTGGAGCCGATCAATGGCCATGGCCACCTCCGGGGTTTTGAGCGCCCCTTCTTTCTCTGCCTCCAGAAGAACATAGAAGGTAGAGGTGCCTGCAAACTTTTCGTTGATCGCGCGTTCATCCTTCCGAAGCTGTGTCGATTCAAAAAATTGCGAACGATTGCTGTTGCTCACCTGGACCTTAAGCGTGCCGACAATTGAGATGGCAAAGAAAAGAACCGCTCCGATCAGGATCTTCCACCGTCCCGGTCCGGCAACCTGCGTCGCGATACTCGCCAGGAAACGGTCGAGCAGATCCGGTCGACGGGCAGCGGGGTCTGATCGTGCAGTACTGAGTTTCTTTTCCTTGAGGGAAGGACGGAGGAGAGAGCGAATGGCCGGGATGAAGGTGAGTTCTATGACCAGGGCACTGAGAACGCCAAAGGCCGTGAAGAGACCAAATGCCTGAAATGTTTTTAGCTTGAAGGTGATCAGGGAAGCAAACGCCGCGGTCGTGGTCAGGGCTGCCGTAAACAGGGACGGGCCGATATAGGTCATAGAATCAATGACGGCCTGTTTGACATCACCCAGACGCTCGTACTCTTCATAGTATCTTTTCAGGATCTGTACGGAATGTCCGGCGGCAATGGCCATAATGAGGATGGGCGTCATTGCGTTCCAGGGATCGAGCGGCGTACCGGTCAGCCCCATCAGCCCCATCGCCCAGGCCACGGCCAGTAAAGATGTCAGGAGGGGGACCAGCATTCCCTGCCAGGTCTTGAAGGCGATATAGTGAAGGATGCCGATAATCAAAACCGAGAGCGGAAAGAGAAAGACCAGCATCCGCCAGGAATCGGCCTCAAAATAGGACAGGACAATCGGCATTCCGCCGAGCGTGATCATATGTTCGTCATCCGCATGCAATGCGATGATATCCTGGAGTTGACAATGAATCAGGGAGTCGGCAAGCCAGGCCCCCGGTGTGTTTTTCATCCAGGCGCCGCAGTGTGAGTCTGGATCGCCGCTTTGCCAGTTCCCCCATCCCTCTTCCGCCTTCACCGCCGGCGCTTCCCCTCCCGCGGATGCCCGGGTGGTTTCTGCCGCAACACCCGTTTCTTCGTCCGGATATTCATCTTCTGGAATTTTTTGCGTAAAGTCGACGATGACGGCCGCAGCGCTACCATCTTTTGAAACCAGGCTGTTCAGGAAGAGCGGATTTGAATAGACCCGCTCTTTAAGTTTCGCCAGGCCCTCGGAGGTGGCCGGAACACCCTCGTGCATCAGTTGGGTAATCTCGATCTGATCTTTCGTCCCGACGACATATTTGACCTTTCGGTCGGCGATGCTGACAACATTCTCTTCCTTGATGCCGGGAATTCTTTTGACGGCCTCCGTGATGTCTCGTATCTTCGACAGGGTCGACGAATTGAAGATATCCCCCTTCTTGTTATGAATTCCGATGACCACGATGCGGCTGCCGCCAAAGGACGCCTCAATCTTGTTATTGAGCTGAACATAGGGGTGGTCCTGGGGAAGGATGGCGTTTGGATCAAACATCATCTGGATATTTTTAATCTGAAAAAGGAAGAAAAACGTGATGGCGAGTATCAACGACATCACGATATAGGGATGGCGAACCGTTTTCTCAATAAAGGATTTCATGCGTCACTCAGGTTAAAAGGCATTGTGACAGTCTACTGAAAATAATTAAAAAATCAAGAAAATAGCAACAGAAAAGGGCAGAGGAGGGGGAATTAGAGGGACGATGCAAAAAGGAGGGCCTGACGGCCCTCCTGAGGATGATATGAATCGATGCATCTTTGGGAGCGCACTACCTCCGAACACCGGTTTTAAGTCTTCGTTCAGAAAAATCACTGTCTTTCAGACCGATATTAAGTTCCAGATCGCTCACCTCAAATATGGTGCGATGACCGTTCTGAACGTTGGTCACATGGGTCTTTTTCCAGACATGCAGGTTGTTGAGTATCTGCCAGTCAATTGTCTGCCTCTTGAGAAGCTTCCGGTTGCGGTCATAATAATCGATCTTCAGGATGGTTCCGTCTTCTTTGGAAATCCATGAGATTTTTTTACTGTAGATACTGACCTTCTCTTTTGGAACACTCTCCACGACATAGGTCCGTACGCCGCGATAGGTCTCCTCTTTCAAAAAAAGATGGTCATCCTCATCAATCCGACGTTGCCCCATGTCGCCAAAAGTCAGGTCTGATCCCAGGAAGGCATCATTCTGATCCTGAACCGAGATCCTCCGAACCATCCGAAGGGCGGGAAGATAGAGCCAGAGATCATCCGTTTTGTCCTTCTCGGAATAATCCCATATCAGGAAGGCGACACCGCGAGAATCCGGTGGAAAATCAGTGAGAAGGAGCATCTTGCTGTCAAATCCTCCCTCACTTCTGTAATTTTTCCAATAACGGGTTGCAACGATCTTCTTCTTTGCACCATCCCGTTCTATCAGGTTCAAAATGACAGTATTTTTCTGATCATCCACCCTGTATATGAGATCTTTTGATTGCCGTATAATTTCTGCACCGCTTAGTTTTTTAGCGGGGGTCGTTGGCGATTCTTCTGCCAAAGCAAGGGCGGGGCCATTTCCAGAGAAACCAATTAAGAGAACGGTACTAAGAAGGGTAATTCCTAAGCGACTCATTATTATAATCTCCAATTAAAGTTTTTCGTAAGGCTCCAGTATGCCTGCATTTTTCTTCAGGGCAAGGCCTGAGGAGCGGAGAACCACAGCGTAGTTTCTCTACGCGAGAATCGAGCACCTCAGCAACGCAGCCATGGAGGAAAAGGGAGGCATGCTGGAGCCTTACGGTTTTTCGCCGAGGAGTACCGTGAAAGGACTCGGCGGAGGAAGGTGTATCGGTTTGATCTTTCGAAAACCAACCTCCCTCATCCATTCTGCAACTTCTTTTTCGGAATGCGCCGCGCCGCCCGGGGTATGGATCAGTTGATTCACACCGATCACAGCAGCAAGGAGCGGACCGGTCTTTTCTTTGTTGAGCATCTGGTCCTGAACCAGGATGAGCCCTTTCCGGTCAATCGCGGTATAGGATTTAAGGAGAATTTTCCGGATCACTTCCGGGGATTCCTGATTGAACATCGATGAGAGAAGGACACTGTCATAGCCTTCTCCGAATAAATCTTTCAGGTAATCGCCCGGCCTGCGGGTGATGCGGTGCTCCATTTTAAATGTAGAAAGAATCTCACGGGTAATCTTCAGGGTTTGGGGCAGATCAAAAACAGTGGCAGTGAGGTTCTTGAATTTCTGGCAGAACTTGATGCAAAATGTACCGGGGCCTCCGGCCACATCCAGGAGACTTCTTCTCTTGGAAAGGTCAATCTTTTCGGCGAGGAGTGCCCCCTGGGCTAGGGCGCGGTAATGCATTCCATAGATATATTGTCGAAGCGCCGCCGGTCCCTGATCGTGGGGTTTATCGACAACAGGCCGGCCCGTCTTCACTGCTTTTTCCAGATCTCCCCAGGCATCGTACCAGCCGTCAAACATCGATATAATTCCGCCTTGGTATTTAGGGCTTCCCTGTACCAGGAAAGTTCGGGAAAGTGCCGTATTTCGATATTTTCCAGCCCTCCGGCTTAACAGGCCGAGAGAAACCACGGCCACCAGTAGGATTTCCATTCCCCGCGCATCGGCCTTGCACTCGGCCGCCAGTTCCGCGGCCGTGGCCGCCCTCCCCTTGAGCCGCGTGAAGACATCCATACGCTGTGCCGTATGCAGGATTCTGGACTGCCAATAGGCAGAACTGATACTCATGACCCGCATCGGGTCGAGCGTGTTAGATTCTTTTTTCCCTTTTTGTTTTGCCATTTTCTTATGAGCCATCCGGTTTTTTGGAAAAGGAGATCAGATTGGGCCAACTTGCAGTATAGTCAATTTCTGTGATTGAACAATATCCGACCACCAAGCGTTTATAATTTTCCAGAGGAAGGCCCAGCGCGGCGCTGACAATCATTCGGATCGGGCCGACATGCGTGACAATCAGAATGGTCTGACCCGGGTGGCGAAATAGGAGCAATTGCATGGTGTCATTGACCCTGGCAGAAAAATCGCTCAGGGACTCCGCTCCCGGAGGATGGAAGTTCAGGGGATCATCTCTTAAGGCCTGCCACTCATCAGGCTTATCTTCCCGAATCTTTTTTAAAGTGAGCCCTTCCCATCCCCCGAAATCTCTCTCTTGTAAATCCTTCATGGTCATGAGGTTCAGGGAGCCTCCCTCCGTCGCCGTCTGGGCCGTCTCACGTGTTCTCCGGGAAGGGCTCATATATATTGCAACAAACGGAATGCCTTGCAGGAATTCAACCCAATTTTCTGCCTGCTTTTGGCCGATTTTGTTCAGAGGCGGATCTTCCTTTGAGTCACAATAATACCGGTCGCGGGGATAATCGGTCTCTCCGTGACGAAGCAACACACATCTTGTTGTCATAGGCTTAATCAACCCCTGCCGTGGCTAATCATAGAAGAAGTTCCGAACGGGTATATAACCCCGACTTTCCCCCACTCTTCGAAATAAGGCCGATCCGACCGAAACTGATTCCCTTGTCAATGGCCTTACACATATCATAGATGGTCAGGGCCGTTATGGAAACCGCCGTCATCGCCTCCATCTCGACGCCAGTCTGACCCGAAGTCTTCGCTGTCGCATTGATTTCAATCGCTGCGGAATGCTCTTCCTGTTTGGGGTGAATTTTAAAACTGATATCGACACTGGTGATGAGCAAAGGATGGCACATGGGGATCAAATCAGGGGTCTTCTTGGCTCCCATCACACCTGCCACCTGGGCCACGGCAAGAACATCCCCTTTCGCAATCTTTCCTTCTTCGATCCTCGCCAGGGTCTCCGGCTTCATGAAGACCATACCGGTTGCGACCGCCGTGCGATGTGTCTCCGGTTTTCCCGAGACATCGACCATTCTGGCACGTCCTTCTCTATTAAAATGGGTCAATTCTGAATCGACCATACTGTCCTCCCGAGTCAAATTTTGCTGAGGGTAGCATAGGGGATTTTGACTGTCAATTCCAGGTCTTCACAAGATCGGCTTGCAAAGCTTTTATTAGGTCGTTATAATACGTCATATATGAAGACAAAATCAGGCATTATTGTTCCAGATGCCCTGGATCGGAGGCGCTTCCTTCGATACTCCGGCGCGGGGATTGCGGCGGCACTCTTGCCTGGGAGAGCCGAGGCTGCCAATTTTTTCATGAAGCGTTTTCTTGCGCGTCCTCCGAAAAAGACCTCCTTTATCACCTCTAATGAGGACTTCTACCTCGTTCAATATTCCGGTTTTGAGAAAGTGAATGTCGACACTTGGACCTTGCAGATTAAGGGCAAAGTTCGAAAACCGCTGAGATTGACCTACAACGATATCCTCAAGCGCCCGGCGATGGAAAAGATGGTCACCCTACAGTGCATTGATAATGTGCCTGCCGGAGATCAGATCAGCAACGCCGTCTGGACCGGAGTCACCCTGAAATCGCTGATCGAAGAGGCAATGCCCTTTTCGTCGGTCGTGGATGTGGCCATGTTCGGCGCCGACGACTATTCGGACAGCATCACCCTTGATCGGGCGCTGAACTACGATGTCTTCCTCGCCTATGCCATGAATGGAAAGCAACTGCCCATGAAACATGGTTTTCCGCTTCGCGCCGTCGTCCCCGGAATCTACGGCATTAAAAATGTCAAATGGCTTGAGAGGATTGAACTGCTTAATTATGATTACAAGGGATATTGGCAAAAGAAGAGCTGGAGCGATGATGGAACGGTAAAGGTCACTTCAAGAATAGACGATCCGGGGGATTACAATACCGTGACCGGGGATTATACCCTTCGGGGACTCGCCTGTTCCGGATACAACGGGATTCGCACAGTCGAGTTGACCTTCGATGGCGGGAAAACCTGGGTGCCGACAGACCTGCAACACACCCCTTCTCCCTATTCCTGGGTCTTCTGGGAATACAACTGGAAAAGCCCAAAACCCGGCTCATATCAAATCACCTCACGTGCCGTCGATCACCTTGGACGCGTTCAGAGCGATTTCATCGCCCGCGCCTTCCCCTCCGGAACATCAGGACTGCACTCCGTCATTACCTTTGTTGATTAGTAAGTATCCAGTATACCCACCTTTTCTTCCATGGCTATGGTGCTGTGGTGCTCGAATCCTCACGTATAGACACATACGTTGCGGTTCTGCGCTCCTCGCGCCTTGCCCTGATGGATGGGTCTCACGAAGCCAAAATATAGGCATGCTAAATACTTACGTTGATTAAATCGTTTTTCCCTAGGGAGAAAATCTTAGAGAATAGATTCTTTTCGGATGTGGAGTTCTTTGAGTTGCCGAGAGGTGACAGATGAGGGGGCGTTGGTCATCATGCAGATTCCTTTTTGGGTCTTTGGGAAGGCGATGACCTCCCGGATGGAATCAACACCGGCCAGGATTGCAGCGATTCGGTCGAAACCGAAGGCGATCCCGCCATGCGGCGGTGCGCCATATTGAAAGGCCTCCAGCAAAAATCCAAATTTCAATTCGGCCTCTTCTTTTTTTATCCCGAGGAGGTCGAACATCTTCATTTGAACCTCTCTTTTGTGAATACGAATACTCCCACCGCCGATCTCAACACCGTTCAAGACTAGATCATAGGCCTTCGCCCGTACTTTCGGCGGGTCTGTGGAAAGAAGTTCAAGGTCTTCATCCATTGGGGCTGTAAAAGGATGGTGCCGGGCGACGTATCTCTTTTCGTCCTCATTGTATTCAAGGAGCGGAAAATCGGTGACCCAAAGCGGCTTAAACGCCGTTGGATCGATCAGTTTGAGCTGTTTGCCCAGGACCAGACGAAGACCTCCAAGAACCTGATAAACCACTTCATCATTGTCGGCGCAAAAGAGGAGCAGATCGCCAGGTACCCCTTCGAGCCGCTCACCGATCTCCTTTAACAGTTCCGGCTTGAGAAACTTGGCAATCGGGGCCTCCAACCCTTCTGGTGTCACCTTCATCCAGGCAAGCCCTTTTGCGCCCAGTTCCATTGCCTTTTGGGTCAATACCTCAATCTCTTTCCTTGACAGCTTCGCCAGCCCCCTGGCATTGATCCCCCGCACACTCCCCTTGTTTTCAACCGCCTGACGAAAGACCTTGAAATCGGATTTCAAAACCAAGTCCGAAAGGTCTTTTAATTCGAGGCCGAAGCGAAGATCAGGTTTATCGACGCCGAAACGTTCCATTGCTTCTTTATAGGTAAGCCTCGGGATGGGGGTCTCAATCGTAGTTTCCTTTAGCTCTGAAAAGATGGTCTTGAGGAAATCTTCCATCATTGAAAGAATATCTTCCCGCTCAATGAAGGACATCTCGATATCAATCTGGGTAAATTCCGGCTGCCGGTCAGCCCGCAGATCTTCGTCCCGGAAACAGCGGACAACCTGGTAGTAGCGGTCAAATCCGGCGACCATCAGGATCTGTTTGAACAACTGGGGCGATTGGGGGAGCGCATAAAATTCGCCGCTGTTCATACGGCTCGGAACAAGATAGTCTCTCGCTCCCTCGGGCGTACTCTTTGTGAGGAAAGGGGTTTCGATCTCCAGAAAGTCCCGTTCATCTAGAAAACGACGCACCGTTTTCGACAGGCGATGCCGCAGGATCAGATTTTTCTGTACAGATGGACGGCGCAGATCAAGATAACGGTATTTCAGACGAAGCGCTTCTGAGGGTTCCCCTTCATCTTCTATTGAAAAAGGCGGAGTAAGTGCCGGGTTAAGAATCACAAGGTCATCGGCAAGGATTTCAATCTCCCCGGTCGGAAGATCCTTGTTCTTTGTCCCCTCTGGACGAAGCGCAACCTTCCCTTTAATCTCGATCACAAATTCTGATCGGAGCGTATGGGCCTGCTGATGGATCGCCTCTGAGATCTGCGGATTAAAGACCACTTGGACCAAGCCTTCGCGGTCACGAAGATCAATAAAGGTCAAGCCTCCATGATCCCGGCGGCGGTGGACCCAGCCGTTGAGGACAACCTTTTTATCAATTTGTTTCGCAGTCAGTTGACCGCAATAATGGCTTCGTTTCATGGGGTCGGAGATTAGCACGGCGGGTGAAATGTTGTCAATTGAAAGCCTTGCCAAGAGAGACGAGATTGCGCCCACTGTGCGTGTTCACTTATAATGCACCTGCCTCACTATTTAACATTTGTTCATTAAACAAAACATGCTGTGTGAGTTTCATTTGGAATAGCTATTATTCTCTTGAGTCTTTATGGAAACATCATCCAATCGCAAGATCACCTGGCGTCTTATCATCAACCCTCCCCTAGCCCCTGCGAGAAACATGGCAATTGACGAGGCAATTGCCATCGCCTTTTCTAAAAAAAAAGTCCCTCCGACGCTTCGGCTGTACCAATGGTCAAGACCCACATTTTCGATTGGTTCTTTTCAGACCCTGGACACCCACTGGCTCGACTATTTGAATCGTTTAAATGTGAACATCGTTCGAAGGATGACGGGTGGACAAGGCCTTCTGCATGACCGTGAAATGACCTACTCCGTTATTGCAAGTACAAAAGATCCGCTCTTTTCCGGCGGGATCAAAAGAACTTTTCATTCCATCGCGAAAGGCCTCCTGGCTGGATTACAAGAGATCGGGACGGAGGGAAAGATCCATGGGCCATCACAAGGTCGGCGTCTCGCACGGAAGAAAGACCCTCTTTGTTTTGCGGCAACTTCCGGGTACGAAATTACTGCCCGAGGGAAGAAACTGATCGGGAGCGCCCAACGACGCTGGAAGGCTCATTTTCTTCAACACGGCTCACTCATTCTTGAGGCGTGGATTCCGGGATCGGAAACTTTTCCGAAAGAAGGGCCACGGATGGCTTCGGATAAACAGATCACTCTGGCGGAGCTACTGCCAACCCTCCCTGAGATGGGATCACTGGAACGAGCAATGAAAACAGGATTTGAAACAGCCTTGCAGATTCATTTTGTTTTAGGACAATTGACAACAGAAGAAACAGAATCCACGGAACGGCTCATCAAAGAAAAGTATGGAACGGATCAATGGAATCTTTATCGGAAAACCAGTTCAGGCCATCGCCTGTAAGTGAGAGAACAACTCTTTACTTTGCCAGGCTGGCGCAGAATTCCTTGTAGGCAGCGATGCAGGCCGCATCTCCGTTCGGACAGACCATGCCGACAACTTTCAAAAGGCAATCGTCAGGTCCGGTCACATTTGCGGGAAGATCTTTTGTCGTACTTTTGAGGACGCTTATCTGTTCGGCTTCGGGCGGTGTGTTGACTCGATCGACGACGCTGATCCCATCATCAAGGGACTGATCGACCACGGAAGGAGGTTTGGAGGCCACAGGCAGCGCCTTTCCATCGCGAAAACCTTCCGGGACTTCAAAGAGCCGGGATATTTCTGCTTCAGTCAAGTTTACCTGACTTCCGCCAAGCGATATATTCCGATTCACCGGCACAGGTTTTGGTCCGCCGGGCGGCGCTTGCGGAGGCGGAGAAAGCAACTGAACATCAAAGAAACGCGCACCCGGGGAAGTCCCCTCAGAAGGTCTCTGAATCAGGAAGGGATTTCCGAACATAATGTAGAAAACAACATAGTGGAGGAGGACCGAGTAAAACAGAATTCGGGGAAGTTCCCCCTCTTCTGATGTCCTGTGGCAGGCATAGCGCATCTCCACTCTCCCCGGTCGCTTCATCATAATACAAAGGAGAAAGAACAATTTCAAGGAGTAACTATAGGGAGCTCTGATTAAGTCTGGGTTGAATTTTCAGGAGATCTTATGTTTCGATTTAAGACACAAATCGCAGGGAATAGCCTTTTATTTGGAAGAACCACGCCCCGAAGGCGAGGATTCTTCGACACGAAACGAAAAAGATCTTTAGTCTGTATTCGCTCGCTAACTCCGCACGCTTGCTATGCGTGTTCAAGATTTGCAACACAGAAGCGGTACATTTTTGCCCTGAAAAATCAATTCATGATTTATTCAGTGCTTCCGATATTAGCCACCGGAGAAAAAACTCCACCGCTCTTCTTCAATTGTAATATCGCAATCTCCCGGTCAAAGCGGGTATTCGAAAGCTGACGTTCCGCGTCGAGGAGCGTTGCATTGGCATCCAAAACCTCAAGGCTGGTTCCCAGGCCAACGTCAAACTGACGCGATGCAAGAGAGAAAGTTTCACTCGCAAACCGGACCCTCTCCTTCAAATGCACAACCTCTCCCATCAGGGTCATCAGGTTCAACAGTGACCGGCGGACCTCGACAGAAATCTCATCCTTCAGAAGTTCCTTCCGGAGTTTCCTTTGCCGGGACCTTGACCTTGCCTGCGCCAGTTTCGCATTCCGGAGCATGCCATCAAAAATAGGAATCGACAGCTTGGCAACGGCCCATACATCATCTTGGATCAGGAATGATCCTTGTGGATCCTGATCCCTATATTGATACGAGGCTTCAAGCGAGAGAGAGGGATAAAAACTTCCTTTGGCCACAAGAATGTCTTCTTGGGCAGTATCAATATCGATCGTGCTTTGCTTGAGGTCATAGCGATTCTCTTCAGCGGTCATGAGCCATTCTTCTTCCAATCGATCCGGAAGGGGAATCTCGCCAGGGGCAACCAGATCAAAAGACCCCTCGATCCTCGCCAGAAGAGCTACTTGATCTTTCGCTTCAGAAAAGGTATTTTTTACCCGGACCCGTTTCGCCTTTGCGCCCGATAACTCCGTCTCCGCCTGCAACAAGACCAATTTCGTCGCTTCCCCAACCTGAACGCGTTTTGCTGCACTTCGACGATGCACTTCTAATCGCCTTACTTCTTTTTCTTCGATCCTGACATTATTCTTCGCTTTTAATGCCTCGTAATAAGCCTGTGCAATATTAAAGAGAAGATCCTCTCCCGTCAGGCGAAGACTGAATATCTTTCCTCGTATTCCAAGGTTTGACTTTCGCAAGATTGCCATTGCGCGACCGCCGGAATAAAGCTCTTGGGTCACCGTAACCTGAACATCTTCATTCACTTCAGACCTTAAAAGGAAGGTTCCTGTAGATTTGGACTCCACACGACGTTGATAATTCAGATCTGCCTTTATTGAAGGAAAGAGGGCGCTTCTTGCACGATTTTTCTCATCTTCAGCCTGCATGACATCTTCCTCGGACATCAGGATGAATTCGCTCTTTTCCAAGGCCAAATGATAGGCCTCTTCGAGCGTAACGGTTCGTGCAGCGAAAGCGGGTACTCCTCCGAACTGCAAAACAAAAATACCTCCAATTACCACAATGAACCACGGTATCTCTTTGCCTGTCATTGTCTCCATCCTTTAGGAACCTCTAATTATGTCATGAATTATTTTTTCAGGGCTAAAATGCCCCGCTTCTGTGTTACAAATCTTGAACACGCATAGCGAGCGAATACAGATTAAAGATCTTTTTCGTTTCGTGTCGAAGAATCCTCGCCTTCGGGGCGTGGTTCTTCCAAATAACAGGCTATTCCCTGCGATTCGCGCCTTGAATCGAAACATTTCATCTCCAGAACAATCCAATCCAGACTTAACTAGAGCTTCCTTAAAGTGTTCTCCTATACATCCAGGTTGATAAAAGAAACATCACCAGAGTGAAGCCCCCCAGGAAAGCAAGATCGCCCTGAATGGCATCCCATTGTGCCCCTTTGAAAAGAATTGACTTTAATGCGTGAACGGCATAGGTCTCCGGGTTGTATCGTGTAAACGCACGCAGCCAGGGTGGAAAACTCTCAATCGGATACACTGCACCGCTTGGAAAGAAGAGAATGATATTCAGGAATCCACCAAACAGACCGACAATCCTGGGGTGGTCAACACGCGACATGAGTATACACATCATCCCTAAAAGACCCAGGGCCGTCAGGACAATCACCAGAAGGACAGCAAAAAAAGAAGCCGCGCCGCCCGCTACCGGCAACCCGGTCAGCCAGATTCCAGCACCCAGAACAAAGAGTCCCACAAGTGTTGTGACGAGAACGCCGGAGATCATGATTCCAAGTACGATATCTCTTCTTGTTAGGGGGGTAGAAAGATAGGATTCATGAACCCCGAGGTAGCGGTCCATCACCAGGTTGAAGGCCCCTGTGATCATCGCCCCCATAAAAATGGACATGATGACCGCCCCCGGAACAATCGAAGCATCATAGTCAATTCTCCGGTACAATTCGACAGGAAGAACACGTGGCGCCTTTAAGTCGGCACGAATCGGGACAGAGTCAATCTCCAGAAAAGCGAGCGCCCCTGACACGGCCTGGTTCAGGGCGATTGCAGCCACCGAATCGGTATTGTCAAGGAGCAGGCCGAGCTGAGGACCGGTCCCACGCAAAATGTCTCTTGAAAAATGAGGCGGGATAATCAACGCCCCTTTCAATTTTCCGGATCGAACATCGGCCTCCGCCACCGCCGGATCATATTCAGCAATGACGCGAATGGTTTTCGGGCCGGCCTCAATCGAATAAAGACGGTCCAGCATTCGCCTCGAATATGGGCCATGATCCAGATCGACCACGGCCAGAGGCAAATTTTTGAGTGTCCCCTGAAACGCGTTTCCAATAATAAGGAGATAAACAATCGGGAGCAGGATTGTGGAGAACATGGCCAGGGGGTTCCGAACGAACTTCCTTAAATCCCGCTCAACAAAGGCCCAAACCCGCATCATGTTTAATTCCCCCACCGTCTCGGTAATCCTGCGCCGATCAGATAATTTACTTTTTGCCCGCCTTCCGAGCGAATGGATCGTCCGGTATAGTGGATAAAGACGTCCTCCAGTGTCTGCTGTTTTAATCCCATCGCCAGGACCTTCATTCCACGCACCTGCAGGCTTTTCAATAATATCGGAATAGCTTGCGCTCCATTGTCGGAATAAATATTTAGAATCTCAGGTTCGTTTTTTTTTCCGCCTTGATGACGGATGACTTGATGAACAAAAGGGAGGGATTCTACTTCCCCGATGATCGTTTCAATCTGTTCATTTGTATTTCCCCCCTCGAATGTCACATTAATGATATCATTCCCTGGGATTTCCTTCTTGAGGTTTTCGGGGGTATTCATTGTGATGATCTTCCCGTTGTCAATAATGGCAATACGATCGCAAAGAAGATCTGCTTCATCCATATAATGCGTCGTCAAAAAAACGGTTAATTCCTCTTCCCGGCGAAATTGCTGAAGCAATTCCCACACGACACGACGTGACTGAGGATCAAGACCAATGGTCGGTTCGTCAAGGAAAAGGATTCTGGGATGGTGAATCAATCCTCTCGCGATCTCAAGCCGCCGCCGCATCCCGCCTGAGTAGGTCGCAACCAGATCTCCGGCCCGGGGTGCCAATCCGATTAGGTCCAGGAGCATCCCGATTCGGGCCTTCCTCTCCCTCAGGGGAACTTCATAATATCTCGCGTAGATGTCGAGGTTTTCCCATCCGCTCAGATCAAGATCGGTCGTCATTGCCTGGGAAACCACTCCAATCGCGCGGCGAACCTGATCCGGATTTATGGTAACATTGTGCCCGGCGACAAAGGCTTCCCCTTCTGTTTTCCGAATGAGTCCTGTTAGCATACGGATCAAGGTTGTCTTTCCGGCGCCATTGGGACCCAGCGAACCAAAACACTCCCCCGCCGTCACCTCGAAACTAATATGATCGACGGCGTACAGAGAACCATAACGCTTAACCAATTCCTTAACGACAATCGCGTTTGCCATTATTGCCTGTCCACCTGACGCTCATCCATTGCACCCTTGAAGAATATCCGAACCTTTGCCGTCATGCCTGCTTTCAACAAACCTGTCGGAGAAGCAATCCGAACTTTGATGCGAAATGTTTTAATATCCTGTCTCCCGCGTGTGGTATCACGCTGGGTTGCAAATCCACCGGCCTCGCCGATCTCGGTAACCCTTCCTTCAAAAGATCTTCCCTTCATGGACGAGACCCTAATCTCCGCCCGATTTCCCAGTTGAATTTTTCCAAGCTCTCCTTCATCGAGATCGACACGCGCCCATATCGATTCGGGATCAATAATGGCCAGAATGGTGACGCCCGGTGAGACCATCTCACCCACCTCAAAGGCCCGCAGTGTTACAACACCGGAAATAGGCGTGTAGATCATCCCTTCTTTGACTCTGACCTGAACCAGGCGGAGCTGGGCCTGCCGCTCTGCAAGGTCTGCCTCTGCTGAATGAAGCGCGGTTTTTTCAGCATGGAGCTCTGCCCTGGAAAGATCAAGTAAGGTTTGCACATGGTCAAGGTCGGAAATCGAAACCAATTCTTCTTCTCGAAGGTGGAAAACCCGTTTAAAGTTTCGCTTTGCCTCCTTGAGGTAGACCTTCTCTTTCGCAATTTTTGCCTTTACGTTTAACAACTCCGCCTCACCCCGTCGAACATTCGCCTCCGCCTGCAAGACCTCGGCCTTCATTTCTTCGTCATCCAGTCGTACGACAAGCGTATTGGCCGCAACGTGGTCTCCTTCCTGAACTGGCAATGCCTTGATCCGTTCCGAGATCTTTGCGCTTAAGTGGACCTCCGTTGCTTCGATCAGCCCCACTCTTTCCAGATAATCCAGCTTCTCCGGTGCTTTGTAGAAAGGAACTCCGGCAAAAGCAAAAACCAGTCCTGAAAAAATAATAAATACAAAAAAGAGACGACTTTTCATCATTTTTCGCTTAATTTCGGTGGCAACCTAACATAAAGACTGAATTCCGGATATTTTCGTAAAATGAAGCTTACAGCCCTTTTTGGTCTGATCAGAATTCCCCTAACTTACTAAAGGTTCATCAAAGGATCAAGGCCGATCAAGGTTCCTAATTCCGCGATTGCGGAATTAGGAACCGCCGATTCGTCTGATAATACTGCGTTATCGGCTAACAGCCTACTCACCGCTTCGGTCGTCCTTAATGGCCTCTGTCCTTGTCTTTCAGGCGATTTGGCGGTTTGCCCCAAGATCAATCGTTGATCTTGGAAAGATACAATCTAGCCCAATATCCATCTGGATGTCCATGAATGTTTAAGACTTTATTGGTAATTTATGGTGAATTTATTTGACAATGATCGAATATTCGTTATTATTAGAGAAACATCATCAATCGGAAAATCTTCCGAGCATCCTAGTCTGGGGTTCTGACTGCCAAAGCAATACAATTCTTAAGGGGGTTTTTTTGCGTAATTATTTTATCATCGGCATTTTACTCTTGTTACCTCTCGTCTCCTCCCCTGGAGCGTCTGCCTTTGTCTCTCCGCTTGGAAGCACCACGGCCAGACTTCCGGAAGATTCCTTTGATGAATCCATCATCCCGGATTCGACCATTCTCATCCCATTCACGGCAGCCTCATTTGAGGCTCTGGATAAAACAATTGGGGAAACCCCAGAAGAAACCTCTAATAACCAGCCGGTTCTTCCCGGACCCATCCTTCTAAAACCCTTCACAGATCTTGTCATCGAAGCCTTGCTCAAAGAAATCGAGGCCACAAATAACGAGGAAGCAGACAAAAAGAGTGAACAGACACCCCTTGAGGAACTGGAAGAAATAGATTCACACCCGCCGTCCGATGGATTTCACTCCGAGTCTGGAGAAGAGATCCGAACAGAAGCACCAAAAATTGAACCGCTCCCCACTCCCGTTGTTACCTATGACATTCCAATTATCCAGAACAAGGCTGTCGATAAATACATTCTCCTCTTCCAGACGCGACTCAGAAAGAACTTTGAAAAATGGCTCGTCCGCTCAGGCCGCTATGTTCCCATGATGCGTGAGATCTTACGTGAGCACGACCTCCCTCAGGACCTTGTTTATCTCGCCTTGATTGAAAGTGGTTTTAACCCAAAGGCCTTTTCCCGTGCAAGGGCCTCAGGCCCTTGGCAGTTTATTAGCGCGACGGGGAAAAATTATGGCCTGAGAATTAATCGATGGATCGATGAAAGGCGCGATCCCGTAAAGTCCACGCACGCCGCCGCGAAATATCTCAAGGATCTCTATCGCATGTTCGACACATGGCCCTTGGCAATGGCTTCTTATAATGCGGGTGAAGGACGGATTCGACGGGCGCTCAGAAAGACCCGGACAAAAGATTTCTGGGAGCTCAGAAAAACAAGGCGGATCCACAGGGAAACCCGCAACTACGTTCCAAAATTCATGGCGGCCATCCTGATCGCTAAAGATCCTGAAAAATATGGCTTTCATGTAAAATATGAGGAACCGGTTCCTCACGAAGAGGTGATCATCCGCCAAGTGACTTATCTGAGTTCCATTGCAAAGGCGTCCAATATCTCCCTTAAGGAGCTCAAAACATTCAATCCCGAACTGAAGCGTTCAATCACCCCCCCGAACCTCTCTATTTACCGCCTTAAACTTCCTGTGGGGAGGAAAGAGATCTTTTTGGCAAACTTTTCTCCTGAAAAAGAGAAGAAGGTTGTCATTGGAAAAACCTTCAAGCACCGGGTTCGCAGAGGGGAAACCGTCTCTTCTATCGCACGTAAATATGGCGTCAGCATGCAGGCACTTTTTGTTGCAAATTCCCTTTCGAGACGGGGCTTCATCCGGGCGGGTCAACGTCTTACAATCAGTAATGGATTTGACGATACAGACATCCACCATGTTCGTCGGGGAGAATCGCTCAGCACCATCGCAAGAAAATATCGCGTTTCGCTACGACGTCTTCTTCAAGTCAACCATCTCAGGAAAACCAGCGTGATTCAACCGGGGCAGGCCCTTGTTGTCCCGAATAGAAGTTTTACGACGACCCGTCGAGGACATAAACATCGCATCCGAAGGGGTGAGACGATTAGTTCAATCGCACGAAAATACGCCATAAGAATGAGCCGACTGCTCAAAGCCAACCGGCTGAGAAAAACCAGCATTATCCGGGCCGGACATTATCTTGTCATTCCGTAAGGAACCAACCGACCCGCCTTCACCTCAGGGCTGAGATTATTCTACCGGTCCGTTCTCCGCATCAAGACCTTCACCTTCTACTTTGACTGCTTCTTTTTCAGCCTCATCCCTGACCTCGACTGCGGAAAGATCGTCAGAAGATGAGTCTGTTTCAAAAGATGAAGTCAGCATAATAAACCGGGCTTTGGCTTCTGCGCTCCAGGGAGATTGGGCGAAATCCTCTGAGATCTTTTCGTAGATCTCCTTGGCCTTTTCCTCTGTGCCTTCTTCTTCAAGTGACCGGGCCAACTCAAAACCGGCCTGATCCCGATTCCACGCACTCTCTGATTCGTATAGCGCGCGAAAAGAATCTCTTGCGCTCTGGTGATCCCCTCTTCTTTGTTGAAGATATCCCAGTTTAAGCTGAACAATTGCAACCAGATCTTTTTTTTCTGGATACCTTTGAATAAAAGTACGATACCCTTCTAAAGCCAGATCAAATTCTTCTAATTCAAAGTAGACATTCCCGATCTCGTATTGGGCGATCATTGCGGTTGGAGTGTCCGGATGTTTTCCCAGGATCTCACCATAAAGCTCGACCGACTTCTGATATCGCTCTTTCTGGGTTAAAATTTCGGGGGGATCCTCCCCTTCTTCAATTGGTTCCGGGAGAGGGATAGGATCATGAAGCAGACTGGAAGCTTCGGTTTCTAGTACAGTGGCCTTTTCATCCGAACCCACGGCCATGTATTTTACGGCAAGGAATGCGCCCCCTATGACAACGATAAGGACGATGAAAGAGATGACCCGCTTTAAGTTGGCGGTCACCCAATTAAGCATTGACTCTGACCAGTGGGCGACATACGCCTGTATCGACGCTTCTTTTCTGACCCGGATTTTATAAGACATTTATCGCATTCTCTCCATTTAAAAGCTCGTATCCTATGAGAAACAGGGGGAAGTTGTCAAGGACGGTTCATTTGACAAAGAGAAAGTGGACGTATAAGATCGACTTCACCTGATTGCAGGAACCTCTGAATAAGTCATGAATTGTTTTTTCAGGGCTAATAATGTTCCGCTTCTGCGTTGCAAACCTTGAAAGTAGCGGGCTATTCTCTTCGGTTAGCGCCTTGAATCGAAACATTTCCTCTCCTGAAAAACTCAACCCAGACTTAATCAGAGGTTCCTATATTATACTTATGAATGCCCTCGATCAAGAAGACTTTGGATGAAGAAGATAGGCCTTGCCCTCAAGCCCAATCACCCGCAAGGGGAAGGAACACGTAAAAAACTTGCCGCATGGCTCAAAGAACAAAATAAGGAAGTTTTCTTCATCAATCCTCCCGACCAAAACGCTGGTCCTCTTCCTTCTCTCGACCTGATTATTGTCCTCGGTGGAGACGGGACACTCCTCTCCGTTGCACGCTTGTTCGGGGAGATGAACATCCCGATCCTGGGTGTTAATCTGGGGAGCCTTGGTTTCCTGACGGAGATCACACTTGATGAACTCTATCCCGACCTGGAAAAAATCCTGAAAGATGAGTTTTTACATGATCCACGATTGACCTTGCAGAGCTTCATTCAAAGAAAAGAAGAGCAATACCCGCAACCGACCGTTTTGAATGATATCACCATTCATAAGGGAGCCCTCTCCAACCTGATTAAATTGCGCATCACCATCAATGACCAGTTTGTCACCTCATTGCGTGCCGACGGCCTGATCATCTCCAGCCCGACCGGGTCCACCGCTTACTCGCTCTCTTCGGGCGGGCCGATTGTTCACCCCTCTGTCGATGCTATTGTCTTAACCCCGATTTCGCCACATACCTTGACAAATCGACCGATAGTCGTCCCAAGCTCTGCCAAGATCAATGTTGCCCTGAAGGAACATGAAAAAGGCCCTGTCGTTATGCTCGACGGTCAAGATGTCTTTCCTCTTGAAGGGGAAGATGTAGTTCACATTGAGGCAGGCCGGCAACGAATCAAGCTCATCCGTTCGCCTCACCGAAATTATTACCAGGTCCTCCGGCAGAAATTGAAATGGGGTGACAATTGAGAACGTTCCGATATTTTATTCTTTTATTGATTCTCTTCTTCATTCCCCCTCCGGTGAACGCGCAACAATCCCCTCCTGGGAGTTTTGATCCACGATGGACCGGATGGTCCATCGGCGAGGTCGTTATCCGATCACTAGCCATCGATGGAGATGATGTCTGGATCGGGACATCCAACGGACTCATCCGGTTTAATCAAAAAAAAGAGACCCATCAGATCTTCAATACCCGTGCCGGACTTCTTTCGAATATCATCGTCTCGATCCATCCGGATAAAAAGGGAAATATCTGGGTAGGTACCTATGGGGGTGGTCTTGCCCGATTTGACGGAAAGAACTGGGAACTTTTCACTCCCTATGGGCGCGGGACCAAAGAGTACGGAAGCAGTTGGGCAAACTATCAACCGCGAAACGGCCTTGGAGACCTCTGGGTATACGACCTTCTCTTTGAACCGGACGGAACAATGTGGGTGGCCACGTGGAAGGGAGCGAGCCGCCGTTCAAAAGAGGGTTTTGTCACCTATACCATGGACGACGGATTGGTGGACAAGTGGGTCTACACCGTAGAAAGAGAATCTTCGGGGGTCCTCTGGTTTGGGACAGAAGGAGGGATCAACCGCTTCGATGGAAAAACCTGGCAGGGATGGACGCACAAGGACGGGCTGGGGGCGACGATTACAACAAAAACGCCCGCCCAGCTGAAAGAAGACGACTCCTATGATGACGATGAAGACCATCACCTTCAAGCGGGACGGGAGAATCAGGATCACAACCCAAACTATGTTATCTCTTCCGCAATTGACCCGACTGGCGTCAAGTGGTTCGGAACCTGGGGAGGGGGCCTTTCCCGCTTTGATGGAAAAAAGTTCAAAAACTATACAACCCGTGAAGGCCTTCCTGGAAACATCATCAATGCCATAGAGATCGACAAGAAAGGGATCATGTGGATCGGCACCAACAAAGGGGTGAGCCGCTTCGATGGAAAATCCTTCAAAACCTTCAACCAGAGTAACGGCCTACTTGGAGAGTATGTCTATTCCATTGCCATCGATGATGAAGGCAACAAATGGTTCGGCACCTTCGGCGGCGTCAGCCGTTATAGCGGGCCTTGATCCCTTTCCTACAAATCTTACAATTCCAAAATGAAGAACCATTAAGACTTGACGTGCGGGACGACACCTGTGTATAAGTAAAAAGTTTGTGCCATGAATGTCTTTATCATCCCATTTCTCGATGATGCTCATTGATCTTCATTCGGCTAATTAATATGAGGAACTGACAAATGATTATTGCAGTGCCTAAAGAAATTATTAAGGGTGAAAACCGTGTGGCGGCCACTCCGGATTCTGTTGGGAAAATGATAAAAAAGGGGCTTGAGGTTCGGGTTGAATCTGGCGCCGGTCAGAGTGCTTTTTTTTCGGACAGTGACTATGAAAACGCCGGGGCGAAGATCGTTCCAGACGCCGCTTCTCTCTACGCCGATGCCGACATTGTCATTAAGGTTCAACGGCCCGTTTTTAATGAGACCTGCGGAAAAGAGGAGGCCGACCTAATGAAGGAAGGGGCCGTTCTGATCACAATGCTTCAGCCTCTTTCTCATCCGGAGACCGCTCAGAAATTGGCCTCGAGAAAGGTCAGTGCTTTTTCAATGGATCTTATCCCAAGAATCACACGCGCACAAAGAATGGATGTTTTAAGTTCTATGAGCAGTCTTGCCGGTTACAAGGCCGTTCTGATCGCGGCAGCGAGCTTTGGAAAATTCATCCCGATGATGACCACAGCGGCCGGCACGCTTCCGCCCGCAAAGGTTCTCATTATTGGTGCCGGCGTTGCTGGACTTCAGGCCATTGCAACCGCGAAACGGCTTGGTGCACAAGTCGAGGCCTTTGATACCCGACCCGCCGTAAAAGAACAGGTTCAGAGCCTCGGGGCCACATTTGTCGAGTTGGAATTGGGCGATGGGGAGACGGAAGACCACGGCGGATACGCAAAGGAACTCTCTGCCGAACACCACCAAAAAGAGTTGGCCCTGATTCATGAGCATGTCAAGGGAGCCGATGTTGTGATCACAACCGCCCTCATCCCCGGCAAGAAAGCACCGCTGCTTATCACGGCCGAGATGGTTTCAGATATGAAAAAAGGGTCCGTCATTATCGACCTTGCCGCAGAACTGGGTGGAAATTGCGAGTTGACCCGGGCCGAAGAAGAGGTGCTTGCACACGGCGTGACCATCATCGGGGTTGTGAACCTTCCCGCTTCGCTTCCGATTCATGCAAGCCAGATGTACGCGAAAAACATGACCTACTTTTTTCTTCACCTCTATGTCAACAATGAACTGACAATTAATCTGGATGACGAGATCACTAAAGGCGCACTGGTAACACACCAGGGCAAAATTGTGAACGACGCAGTCAAGGCCTTGGTGAACTAACTTTAGGAGTACAACAGCATGTCTATCGTCTCAATTACCCTCTTTGTTCTGGCAAGCTCTCTCGGTTATGAGCTGATCACCAGGGTGCCGCCGCTTCTGCATACCCCCTTGATGTCCGGGGCCAATGCCATTTCCGGGATCACACTCGTCGGGGCCGTTCTCGCCTCCGGATCAGGAGAAACGAACCTCAGTACAATTCTCGGTCTTCTCGCTGTCATCTTTGCCACGATCAACGCGGTGGGAGGCTTCATGGTCACAAGTCGAATGCTCACCATGTTTAAGCCGAAAAAAAGCGAGGAGAAGTCGTGATTACCCATTTAATCGAAGTTGCTTATCTTCTGGCAGCCGCTTCCTTTATCCTCGGTCTGAAGTTCCTGAGTTCGCCAAAAACGGCGACAAAAGGAATGGCTCTCTCACAGGGCGGAATGTTCCTCGCTGTTGTAGCCACCCTGCTCCACAACGACGTAATCAGTTATGGATTCATTCTGGCCGGAATTGTTATCGGTGCGGCCATCGGGTCCTTGGTTGCCACGAAGATACAGATGACGGATATGCCCCAGATGGTCGCGCTCTTAAATGGTTTCGGCGGGCTTTCTTCTGCGCTTGTCGGTGCTTCGGCATTTTATCATCTCAGCCCAAACATCGACGGTTATACCATGACCACTATTGGGATCACGGTCCTCATCGGTACCGTCACATTGACGGGAAGCGCCATTGCCTTCTTAAAGTTACAAGGATTGATGTCCGGCGCACCCATCGTATTCCCCCTTCAAAACATCGTTAACCTAGTAGTATTTGTCGCTTCCCTTAGTGTTGTGGGTTATCTTATTGTTGTACCCGCCAACCTGATGGTCTTTCTCGTTCTGGTCGGTGTTGCCTTCTTTCTCGGAATCATGGTTGTCATCCCCATCGGGGGGGCCGACATGCCTGTGGTGATTTCCCTCTTGAATTCTTATTCTGGGATTGCGGCTGCAGCAAGCGGGTTTATCCTTTCCAATAACGTCCTCATCATCAGCGGGGCCCTTGTCGGATCGGCGGGAATTATCCTCTCACAATTGATGTGCAAGGCGATGAACCGGTCCTTGAGTAATGTTTTGTTCGGCGCCTTCGGTCAGGTTGAAGCCCCGAAAGAAGCGGTCGTGGCCGCACCCGCTCAGGCAGAGGGCCAGGAAGCACCCAAAGTAATAAGCGGAACCCCTGAAGAAGCGGCCCTTATCTTCAAGAAAGCAAAGTCGGTGATCATTGTTCCTGGATATGGCATGGCCGTCGCCCAGGCGCAACATGCAGTAAAGGATCTTGCCAACATTCTAGAAAAACAGGACACTACGGTAAAATACGCCGTTCATCCAGTGGCAGGTCGGATGCCCGGCCATATGAACGTTCTTTTGGCAGAAGCCAACGTCCCCTATAAGCAATTGATCGACATGGACGATATCAACGACGACTTTGAGGATACCGATATCTCCCTCGTCATCGGGGCGAACGATGTGGTGAATCCCGGAGCAGAAACCGATCCAAACAGCCCGATCGCCGGGATGCCGATTCTGTGGGCCTATAAATCGACGCAGGTCATGGTCTTAAAGAGAAGCATGCGGCCCGGTTTTGCCGGAATCGACAATGAACTCTTCATCCGACCCAACACCATGATGATCTTCGGAGATGCAAAAAGCACCATCCTCAAGATATCCGACGCCCTGAAGTAAGCAACAATCGGGTTCTGATTCCCAGACAGCATCGCCCTTCATCATCACCCTATTCCCTTGACTTTATTTTCTTCGGGACATTAGAATGCCCTATGTCTGTTCAAGATTTTGTCCATCTCCATCTGCATACGGAATATAGCCTACTGGACGGGGCCAACAAGATTACCCCCCTGATTTCAACCGCCAAAGACATGGGGATGTCCGCCGTCTCCATTACCGACCATGGGAACCTCTTCGGGGCAATCGAATTCTACCAGAAGACGACAAAAGCCGGATTGAAGCCGATTATCGGCTGCGAGGTCTACCTTGCACCGCGAAGCCGCTTTGATAAAGAGGGGCACGGGGTCCACGAAGATGACTATGAGCATGTCGGCGGCTCCAATCCCTACTACCATCTGATCCTCCTCGCTGCAAATCATGCCGGATATAAAAACCTGATCAAGCTCATTACCATTGCGAATATTGAGGGATTTTATTATAAGCCCCGGGTGGATAAAGAGATATTACGGAAACATCATGACGGGCTCATCGCACTCTCCGGATGCCTTCGCGGGGAAATCCCCTACCTGCTCACCCGGGGACACGATAAGGAAGCGGTCGAAGCGGCCCACGAATACCAGGAGATCTTTGGGAAAGAAAATTTTTTCATCGAGATTCAGGACAATGGTCTCGACCTTCAAATAGAGGCCAACCGCAAGCTGGTTGCACTTGCCAAACGCTTTAATATCCCGCTTGTCGCGACAAACGACTGCCACTACCTCCATCAGGGCGACGCACGGGCCCATGACGTGATGCTCTGCCTTCAGACCGGCAAGACCGTCAACATGCCGAACCGGATGAAGTTCCAGACCGAACAGCTCTACTTCAAATCCGCGGAGGAGATGACCCGGGCCTTTTCAGAACTCCCCGACGCGGTGACCAATACGGCCCGCATTGCCGATATGGTTGATCTCAAACTGGAATTTGGAAAGTTCCATCTTCCCCACTTTAAAGCGCCTGAAGGCACGACGCGTGAGGCCTACCTGGCCTCACTGGCGCAAGAGGGGCTAGAACACCGCCTTAATCGGATGAACGGAAATGCCGCGACCCTCCGCCTGGTCTATGAGGACCGTCTCAAAAAGGAACTCGACATCCTCAATGTGATGGGATATGCCGGCTACTTTCTTATTGTCTGGGACATCATCAATTATGCTCGCGCATCCAAGATCCCCGTCGGTCCCGGACGCGGATCGGCCGCGGGAAGCCTGGTCGCCTATGCACTCGCCATCACCGATATCGATCCCATCTCAAACGGCTTGATCTTTGAACGGTTCCTCAATCCTGAACGGGTGACCCTTCCGGATATCGACATGGATTTCTGCATGGATCGGCGCGAAGAGGTTCTCCGTTATGTGACTAAAAAATATGGCGTAGAGCATGTCTGCCAAATTATTACCTTTGGAACCATGGCGGCAAAAGGAGCGATCCGCGATGTCGGACGGGTCATGGAGATACCCTATGCCGAAGTGGATCGCCTCGCAAAGCTCATTCCAAACACATTGAATATCACAATTGACGAAGCCCTTGCTCAGGAAAAGAAACTCGGCGAAGCCGCGAAAAATGATGCCAGAATCGCCGACATGATCGCCCTCGCGAAACAACTGGAGGGACTGGCCCGCCATGCCTCAACACATGCGGCGGGTGTTGTCATTTCGGATAAGCCACTGACAGAACATGTCCCGCTCTATCGTGGGAACAAGGGTGAGATCGTCACACAATTTGCCATGGGGGATATTGAGAAAATCGGTCTCGTCAAGTTCGATTTTCTCGGATTAAGAACCCTCACGGTCATCGATCATACGCTCCGCCTGATAAATGAAAGAAAGAGGTCCGGCCCCGGCGACCTCCCCGCCTCCCCCTTACGCCTGGAAGACATCTCTCTGGATGATTCAAAGACATATGCCTTGTTGGGATCAGGAGACACGACGGGCATCTTCCAACTGGAAAGTTCCGGAATGGTAGATCTTCTGATCAAGATGAAACCGGAAACATTTGAAGATATTGTCGCCATCCTTGCCCTTTATCGTCCTGGACCGATCGGGAGCGGAATGGTCGATGATTTCATCAAGAGGAAACAGGGCAAGAAAAAAATCCGCTACGAGATTCCCCAACTCCAAGACATCTTAAAAGAAACCTATGGCGTGATTGTTTATCAGGAACAGGTCATGAAAATTGCCAATGTCGTCGGAGGATTTTCCCTGGGAGAGGCCGACCTGCTACGAAGAGCCATGGGGAAGAAAAAACCGGAAGAAATGGCCGCACAAAAAGTAACCTTTGTAGAACGGGCAACAAAAAAAGGAATTACGTCTTCCAAAGCAGAAAAGATCTTCGATCTGATGGAATTTTTTGCCGGCTATGGATTCAACAAATCACATTCCGCTGCTTACGCGCTCATTACCTTCCAAACGGCCTACTTAAAAATCCATCATCCCGCCGAGTTCATGACGGCGCTCCTCTCTTGTGAAATGGGCAATTCGGATAAAGTAGTTAAATATATTACGGAATGTCGAAAAATGGGAATTGGGATCCTGCCTCCTGATGTCAATGAGAGCAACAAAGATTTTACCGTTGTATCGGAAGGGATCCGCTTCGGTCTGGGCGCGATCAAAAATGTCGGAAGTGGTGCGATCGATTCTGTTCTGGCGGTCCGCAAGGAAGAGGGGCGATTTCCCTCACTCTTCGACTTTTGCCGCAAGATTGATCTTCGAAAAACAAACAAACGCGTGATCGAAGGCTTGATCAAAAGCGGCGCTTTTGATTCAACAAAAGCCAAACGTGCCGCCCTGATGGAACATCTCGAGAAGGCCATTCAAGAGGGCGGACAATATCAACGTGTAAAGGAAACCGGCCAGATGACCTTCTTTGCGGACCAGGCAAAAAACCTTGAATCTGCGGCGGAATCCCCACTTCAACACGTGCAGGAATGGAACGACAGTCAAATTGCAAAACTAGAAAAAGAGGCTCTTGGCTTTTATATTACCTGTCATCCGCTCAAGCGTTTTGAGGCGCTCATGAAAAAGCGCCTTGCCACCCCAACGGAAGCCCTGAAATCACTTGAGGACACCCGCGCTGTACGGTTCTGCGGGATGGTCGTTCAGGAAAAAGTTACCACGACAAGGCGGGGGGACCGAATGGCTTATCTTCGGATTGAGGACTTGAGCGGAAGCGTCGAGGTCATTATTTTTCCTGACCTTTATCAAAAAGCGGCGTCTCTTTTCAAGCAGGATATCCCTTTGCTTTTTGTGGGAACGGTTGACCGCGCTGAAAAAGGGGTTAAAATGAAGGCAACAGCCGTTGTCCCCTTACAAGTAGAGACCCATGTGACCATTGCGCTTTCAGCCGACAAGGTGAGTCCGGGAGAAATTGAACGATTGCATCAAGTTTTGCTCCGTTCCCCTGGATCTCTTCCGGTTTTTCTGAAGATAATGATCCCGGAACCCGGCGGTTCTCCGACAGAGTCGGTTATTGCGATTGATTCAAAGTTTTCAGTAGACGGTTCCGACCAATTGACAAATGAAATCGAAACGTGCTTTGGTGTAGGGGCCGTTCAAGAAGACTGGACTCCTGATGTCAACGCTCAAGCGGAAAGGGTCCAGACTCCGTGATGAGGACATACCTGTGAACGAATACCTAGAGTTTGAAAAACCGATCATTGAAATACAGGAAAAGATCAACCGGCTCCAGGATCTCAGTAAAACAGATTCAAGCCGGACAAAAGAAATACGTAAACTCCAGAAAAAGATGGCAAGCCTTCAAGGGGAAATTTTTTCAAAACTGTCTCCCTGGCAGATCGCCCAGCTGGCCCGGCACCCCAAGCGTCCGAATACTTCAGACTACATCGATATAATCTTTGAGGACTTCATTGAGTTGCATGGAGATCGCCTCTATGGGGATGACAAGTCGATGACAGCCGGACTGGCCCGCCTGGATGGTCACTCTGTTGTCATTATCGGGCACCAGAAAGGAAAAGGCGTCAAGGAGCGTATCACGAGAAACTTCGGAATGCCCCATCCGGAGGGATACCGAAAAGCCCTTAGGGTCATGCAGCTGGCTGAAAAATTCAACAAGCCGATTATTACTTTTATTGACACCCCTGGAGCCTATCCCGGCGTCGGGGCGGAGGAAAGAGGACAATCAGAGGCCATTGCCAGAAATTTAATGGTGATGTCCCAGTTGAATGTTCCGATTATATCAGTCGTGATTGGAGAAGGGGGAAGCGGAGGAGCACTTGCCGTTTCTGTTGCCGACAAGATCATCATGCTCGAATATGCCATCTATTCGGTGATCTCTCCCGAAGGCTGTGCGGCCATTCTATGGAATGATGCCACCAAGACCGAGGATGCTGCCGAGGCCCTTAAAATGACGGCCAAAGACCTTCTCCGCCTCGGAATCATTGAAACGATTATTCCTGAACCGCCTGGCGGCGCACACCATGATCCGGAAAAGACCGCTTCCCTGATATCAAAAACCCTGTGTAACCTGCTCACCAAACTCGATGCCATCCCGGCTGAGGAAAGATTGGAGCAACGCTACCACCGCATTCGGAATATCGGCGCTTATACGGAAGAAACGAAAGCGCAGTGATGGCACGCTCGGGGAGTTCCAACTTAGGGAAGCTCTGATTAAGTCTGAGTTGAGTCTTTCAGGAGATAAAATGTTTCGATTCAAGGCCTAAATCGAAGAGAATTGCCCGCTATTTTCAAGATTTTCAACGCAAAATCGAAACATTTTGCCCTGAAAAAACAATTCATGACTTATTCAGATGTTCCTTAGGCCCGATGCTGCTTGCTCCTCGGTCACATAGCTGAACGGTGCTCCCTTGTTATGCCCTGCCTCGGACTCAAAGCAGGGGCTCCTAATCGTACAGGCTATTTCGGAACAAACCCTAAGCGCGGTTCGGGACTTCTTCGATATTTTCAACTTCCTCAGCGGCTTCAATAGAAGTGCTAAGCACCTCCCCTTCTTGACCACCCTGATGACCTTCACCCTGCCCTGCCTCCGCGTGGTCGGTCATATTGCCATTCCCATGAACAATAGAGTCCAGAAGAACCTCCCCTTCTCCCGTCGCCTCAGCCACTTCTGAGAATTCTTTCAGTGTGGGAAGACCGGAAAGACTGGCCAAGCCGAAATACTCTAAAAACTGACGTGTCGTTCCATACATCATTGGGCGGCCCGCAGCCTCTTTCCTGCCGACAATCTTGATCAGTTTCCTTTCCATCAAGGTCTTTAATACCCCGGCCGCATCAACCCCACGAACCATCTCAATCTCACCACGGGTAACGGGTTGTTTGTATGCCACAATCGCAAGGGTTTCCAGGCCGGGCCTTGAGAGGCGGGATGCCGTTCTGATTTTTTCCATCTCCTTGATCCAGGGGGCCATTTCAGGGCGTGTCACCAGCTGGTATCCAGCGGCAACCTCGGCCAATCGTATCCCCCGATTCGATTGATCATACTCCCCTTGAAGCGTTTCAATCACAACGAGAAGCCGCTTCTTATCAACACCCTTGATGACATCCCGAAGACGGTCAACTGAGAGAGGGTCGCCGGAGACGAAGAATAACGCTTCGACGATCGGTTTTAGTTCATGCTCTTCCATCAGTTCCAGTCTCTATTAATAAGGTAACTATTCAGCATACCCATCTAAGCCTCCATGGCTGCGTTTCTGTGGTGCTCGAATCCCCACGTAGCGAGACATACGCTGCAGTTCTGAGCTCCTAGCGCCTTGCCCTGAAGCCTTTCCTAGTCATGCTGAACAGTTACCAGGTTTTTTGTTTTCATCAGTCGAAGCGGTCCACAGACTTCTCCCTGCAGGATACGAATTAATCCCAGACGTATCACCTCAAGGAGGGCAACAAAAGTGACAATGACGACCCGGCGGGTCATCATTTCCAGAGCAAGCTCTTCAAAAAGTAGGCTATCGACAGAACCAATCCGCTCAAGCAGAAACTGCATCTGTTCCTTCACCGAAAGTGTGTCGGGAGAGATTTCCAGGATCGATTCATCCTTTGTCCGGGACAAGACAGATTGAAACGCGTCAAAAAGTTCATACAAGCTCACATCGACCAGGGAAACATCATCAGAGGGAAGATCCAATGAGGGTACAGGCTCACGCCGATAGATGTCCCGCCATTCCGCCTCTCGATTTTCCAGGTTCGATGCCGCATCTTTGAATCGTTTATATTCCAGGAGACGCCAAATCAACTCCTGGCGCGGATCGACTTCCTCCCCCTCCTCCTCAAGATCAGACAGTGGAAGAAGCATTTTAGATTTTATGTGGATCAGGGTAGCGGCCATGACCAAAAACTCTCCCGCGATGGAGAGATTGAGGGCCTTCATTAAATCAAGCGCTTCTATGTATTGCTTCGTGATCAGTGCAATGGGAATATCATAAAGGTTAATCTCGTTCTTCTTGATGAGATGAAGAAGGAGTTCCAAGGGGCCTTCGAAGGTTCCAACCTTCACCTCATAGAACTCTTCAAGGGATTCTTTAACTTTCATGACGACTCCAGATCGGGAATACTTAATCACGTTTTATATCAGTAAAAATAGGGATAATCAAGCAAATAATCAACAGGTAGTAGAGGAGAGGGTCCTTACACTCTATATGCAGTGTTCAGTGATGGCGGAAGGATTCTTCAACTCAAGAAGAGAAAATCACTCTAATTTGTATTCGCGCTCTATGCGGTTCAACAGACTGTCAGAGAAGTTTGGGAAGCAATACCTCTGCTTCTGAGAGATCTTCTTCCCGAACCAGAAGTTTCGCCCCGGATGGGGCGGGAACGGCCCCTGGACCGAAGATGCCGATATCATCAGATTGAATGAGGAAGGGGATCTCCACCTTAGCCAATATCTCTCCTGCCATTTCTGCTTCCAACCTTGAAGGAAAAACCGACAGTCTGATAAATTTCCCTTTCCCCAAGTGTTCACCTCCGAAGGTCCTGCTCTCTTAAAATCGATCAGACATTGATGCATTTATAGACATATAACGCGTAAATTGTCCATAATATTCTAAGCCAAACCCTACTTTGACCCACAAAATAAACGATATAAAAGGAATCCTACCCATAGGCGTACTCAAAAGAAATGCTATACCAATATCGAAACAAAAACATTTTACCAGCAATCAATCTCCGATTTTGGAGGCCGTTTTCCTTGTATTCAAGTATCTAATCCGATATAATCAACATCAATTTTTTAAACAGGGAGTTGAATGATTATGCCAAGAGTCACATTTCAATCTGAAGGGATGACGGGGACGGTGGAACGCGGGAAAAGCCTTCTCGACGCTGCCGAAAGTATGGGGATCGAATTGCGCCATGACTGCGGTGGATTTGCAACCTGCAGCACCTGTCGTATCCTCATTTTGGATGGCGTTTCGAGCCTGACAGAAGTCGATTTGGATGAAGAAAATATGCTCGAAGAAGCGGAATTGACGGCACCTTTCCGTCTCTCCTGTCAGGCCAAGATCCTTGGGGATGTCACGGTACGGATCCCTGAAGCTGAGATGGCTTGGAGCAAGCAATCACTCGAAATACTTGATCAAAACCCTGTCAAATACCGTGCTTTCATCCGGCTCCTCGTCGAGGACAAGGCCCGGAGTCAAAAATTAACCGCCATCCTTCCCGAGACGGCAATGACACTTGTTGAGGAAGCAAAAAAAGCGGTGGATGAGGCGACCGATGACCCCGTAGCCCTTTCCGCTTTGGTAAAACAGGTCTGCGATGTGGCATAACGTCTCCCGAAGGCCTTCTTCCGGCTGGAAGAATAAGGCGAACCCCTTTTCACAAGCGCTTCGTTATCCTTAGATAGACCGGGAGCAGTTTTGAGCGAACCCTCGTTACTAAAGCGGCTGGATACCTGGATACCTCTCAGCCGTTTGACCTATCGTATTCCAGCACATGGCCGCTCTCTTCTCTGTTCACTCGGCGGCATTGTCTTTTTTGGTTTTCTTTTGATGATTGCCACAGGCATCATCCTGCTGCAATTCTATAACCCCCTCCCTGATCAAGCCTATGAGAGTCTTGAAAAGATACAACAAATCGGTTTTCTCAGTTACATTCGCGCCCTCCACTACTGGATTGCCCAAGGCGTCCTGATTGCTCTGATCGTCCACCTTAGCCGCGTCTTCATTGTCGGTGCCTATAAAACCCCCAGACAGGTCACCTGGTGGCTCGGGGTCGCATTATTTGCAACCATGCTGATGGGGTCCTATTTTTCAGGGACGGTCCTGAAATGGGATGCGGAAGGGGCCGATGCCCTGGCCCACTACCAGGAGTCTCTTCGCTTTCTCGGCCCTCTGGGCGCGATTATGACGGATGCGCTTCCGGGCAGCAGCTCGATGAATCTCCGGATATTCGCCTCTCACATCACCGTTTTTCCCATCCTGATTATCTTTTTGATCATCGCCCATTTTATGCTTATCCGGACCTTTAATCTATCACCCACCCCTTGGGACAAGTGGTCAAATCAGCCACAAATCCCGAAGGAAGAGATGAAGGGAAAGTTTGATGAACACGCGCGGACGATCGCCATTTTTTCCTTCGTTTATTATGGTTTCCTAGCTGTGGTTGCCTTATTCGCCCGTGCCCCGCTTGGTCCGGCTCCCAGCCCCACTCATGATCCACTGAAACCTCCCTGGCCCTTCCTTTGGATGTACGGTTTCGAAAATGTTTGGGGCGTCGTCGCCGTTCTTTTTGCATCGGGTGCCCTCTTCGGCTTCCTTGCCCTTATCCCGCTCATTGACCGTAAACAGGACCGAAGCTTTGCCGCTCGGAAAAAAATATTAACGCTTGGAGGAATTGTTGCCTTCCTGGTGGTTGCACTCACGATTCATGGGTGGATTACACCGGCCCAAGAACATACACACGGGCACGGCGAAGCAGCCCATGAAGATGATGGCCATGCCCATGACGAGGAAGAAGAGCACGGTCACGATGAAGAAGAAGACCGTCCTCATAATGAAGAGGAAGAGGAAGAGCACGGTCACGACGAAAATAAGACCGATCAGACGGATGATGAGTGGGAAGGATTCTAATGCATTCCAAACCACCAATCTCAAACATGAGAGGGAGTTCTAAAGGAAAAATGAGAAAAACAACAAATTTATTCCACTGCCGTCAAGCACCTCCTGAGAAGAACGGCTTTTCTGGACAAAGATGGTGGATCATGCTGCTTGCTCCAGTCCTTCTTGCTACCCTCTTCCATTCCCCTCTTCTCGCTGCCGGCGGTGAGATCAAAATACCGGAAGGGGTTGAGCTTTTCGAGAATGAAGGACAGGATCATGTCGAGGATGGCGTTCACATCTTTTATAAAACAGATCCTCCAACATCCGGTACGCACGCAGGTCGCTGGCTTCCCGCAAGTGTTTACGGACTTGGCGAAGCCAAGACGGAACTTCTTGTTCATAATCTGGAACACGGAAATATCGTCATCTATTTCGATCGTTCGGTCCTTTCTAAGTCGGATCTGAAACCCCTTTTTACGCTTGCTAAAAAACACATCGGACAGTGGGATGGCATCCTTCTTGTCGAGCGGAATGATAAAGAACATCCCATGATCCTGACCGCCTGGCGAGCGATGCTTCGCCTAAGCAAGGTAGACATGAAAAGGATCTCTAGCTTCGTGGATACCTTTCGAGGCAGAGGTCCGGAAAATCGGGTACGGTAGGCCTTCTCGGGACAATATAGGGGAACGTGCCTGGGGTCGCGTCAAACGTCAAAATTCTCTATCACTCAACATTGACAACCCTGTTTATCTCGGTGTATCATCTCTGAAAATAAGTAGATAAGTCCTTGATATTATGTGGGGCTGTAGCTCAGCTGGGAGAGCACAAGGCTGGCAGTCTTGGGGTCCGGGGTTCGATCCCCCGCAGCTCCACCAATATTTTGAAGAACCCGCCCCCATGGGGGCGAGGATTGTACTTACAGTGCGTGTTCAGTAGCTTCTGACTCCCCCGTCAATCCGCTTGTTTCTGGTGTCAGGGCCTTGATGTCCTTCTTATTCTAAAAGGGAGAAGCACCTGCCTCCCAACACCATTTTCTTGAAGTTTCGGTATGTTTATTTGCGTTCATGTTCTCTCAACACACTTGATCGTGAACACACTTCGAGACAATGAAGTTTCTTACCGTGGAGAAACCACGGTATCCCCTTCGCAGACAACTCTGCTGACTATTCTGAAGAGGAAACGGCCTCGGGTCTGAAGAAGGTCTGACATGAAAATACTTATTGCTGATGACAATGTAGATTCAAGAGTTGCCCTAAAGGCAATGCTGGAGCATACGGGCTACCACGTTGAAGTGGCAACCCATGGCGAGGAAGCCCTTGAAATGGCAGAAACCGCTCCTCCCGGTATGATCATTTCTGACATTCTGAGTCCTGAAATGGATGGATTTCGCCTTTTCAAAGAAATAAAGTCTAATCCAATATTAAGAAAAATCCCTTTTCTTTTCTATGTATCAAGAGACCTGGACCCAAAGAACAAACAGTTGGCCCTTTCTCTGGGAGCAGTCGGCTATCTTACTAAACCGATGCAAACAACGGCCTTTCTTAAGGTGATTCATGCGTACATACAGGAAGATCAAAAAGGAGAATTGGCAAGCCCCGAAGACAAGGAGCTTCACCTCTCTGCAATCGCGATGAAACACACCACGGAAGGAATCATGGTAAGCGATACAGACGGTTATATTCAGACCATCAATAATGCATTTACAAAGATCACTCAGTACACACGCGATGACATCATCGGGAAGAACATGAGGACATTATTTTCAAGGAACTCGGAACCCGATTTTTACGAGAGAATGTGGGCCGACTTGCAACAGAACGCCTCTTTCCAGGCAGAAATCTCTGCCCAACGAAAAAGTGGTGTGTCCTATGTGGAATGGCTCAACATCAGCGCGATCAAGGATAAAACAGGGGAAACGGTTCAGTATGTCGCTATCTTCAGCGACATCACCGAGCGAAAAAAAATGGAGGAGCGACTACTCCAAGTTCAAAAAACTGAAACCATCAGCCAACTGGCGGGTGGAATCGCGCACGAATTTAATAATCTTTTAACACCCATCATTGGGTATATCGATATCTTGAGAGAACAGACCTCAGATCTACCCAAAATCCAGAGTAACCTTTCCATTATTCAGAAGGCTGCGCAACACGCGGCCGGATTAACAAAAAGCTTACTCTCATTCAGCCATCAGCCCCCCCCCAACCCTCGAGCCAAAATCCCTCTTAGACCTTACTCTAGACCTTGAACCCCTGCTGCGCCAGACCATTGATCGGAAAATAGAGATCACTGTTGCATCGTCTGATGATTTGTGGCCTGTTCTCATTGACGCAGGCCAGATACATCAGGTCATCATGAACCTGTGCAAAAATACAAGTGATATTTTTCTAAATGTCATTCTTAAAAGGAATAACTTTCACCCTCTGATTCAAATCAAACTAAAAAATATCCACCTGGATCAAAGATCCTTAAAAGCCCACTCTAACGCAAAGGTCGGAGATTTCGTGTGCCTCTCTCTCTCCGATAATGGCCCTGGTATCGATGCATCTGACCTACCTCATCTTTTTGAACCTTTTTTTAATACAAAGGATGCTGTCTTGGGACCAGGTCTTGGTTTGGCCTCCAGCCACGGGATTATTGAACGGCACAGTGGATGGATCGAGGTTAAAGTAGCCAAGGGTTGTGGAACAACCTTTGAGGTCTACCTGCCACGCTCCGGACGTCCTGTGTCAGAGGGGGTACTTCAAGAGGATAAGGGTCAGCCTGACCTCGCCGTGACTATCATGATTGTAGATGAGGACGAGTCCATACGGACTCTGTGGACGGAGGTTATGGGAAACAGTGGGTACAGGGTACTGGCCGCCACCGACGGAGATCAGGCGAGGGAGATCTTCAAGAAGGAAGGTGGATCAGTCAGGGTTGTCATACTCGACCTGAAAATGCCCGGTCAATCGGGATGGGAGGTTCTCGCGAATCTTCGCCTTCTTGATCCCGAACTGAAGGCAATCATCTCCACCGGCCATATTACTCCATCTCTATCGGGAACAACCGCATTGCAACCATTTACGGTTCTCCCAAAACCTTTCAGACCTGCTGAAATGGTAAGAGCGGTTCGGGAAATTCTAGAAGTAGACAAGAGACATAAACCCAACCGCAGGAATCATGGTATCCCTAATATTGCGGGAGATGAGCGCCGAAGTGGAAACAAAAGAAGGCAGATAGAAGAATTCCGGAATACCTAATATTTCATCATCAGAGCTTCGTTAGGATCCTTTGATTAAGTCTGGGTTGAGTTTTCCAGGAGATAAAAGGTTTCGATTCAAGGCACAAATCACAGAGGATGGTTCTCGCGAAGCCATAGCCCGCTATTGTCAAGATTTGCAACGCAAATTCGGGGCGTTTTTGCCCTGAAAAGAAATACATGACTTATTCAGAGGTTCCCTTACTATAGGCCACAACACTTTCTGGAGTTATTTTCCCAGAATGCTGGCTTCATTCTTTGGAGTAAGGCTTAGGCGCCTCAACGAGGAATTATATTGAACTTTGACGTAATCCTCCTTATGAGCACCCCCATCCAATACCCTTTTTAAACCATTAAACATTTCAATAGATACCGCATATGAAACCATATTATCAGGAAGTGTGATCACTTTTTTGTCTTTCCAGTTGATATATTTGTTTGAAACGACCTCTTCCTCATCCTCCGACTTAATACTCCTCCATTCAGTATAAGCCAAGTGTCCTTCGAATAAGTTTTCTTTATTTTCCTTCCCATCCCTCAGCATTTCAACGGTAATAAGATCAGGAGATACCATAATATTGATATTAGGCTTTCCCTCTTCACCAAGGCGTGTCACAATAAATTCCGCAGAGCCCGGATCAAATTTCCAGCCATTTTCCGTAGCATGGCTAAATGTCCTTCTAATATCCTGACGGCCGCCGCTCCGAAGTGACCAAAGCGGCCCATTCCCGCTTCGCCGCTCCACACTGGTAATCATTTTTTTTATTTTCACGGAATATCGAGCCAGGTTCTTCGGCATAATATATACAATAAGAGAATATTCTACAGGAACATTCTCTTTCGTAAACCCCAGGGTATACCAAATCTTCTTTTGTTTATATACCGTTAGTGTTAATTCCTTATGTATGACTTTGAAGGAATGAGGCTGAAATAACTCCGTGGGAATTGAAAAAACCAACTCATCCGCTTCATTGAGTGAAGGAAGTATCTGCTTTCCATCAAGAACAATGTGCGAATCATGGTAATTTAAATGCTGACCCTTTACCGTAAGGACAAATTCAGCCGTTTTGGGATGAACAACATGATAACCGGGTAGAGACGAGAACACCCTCGGGCTGTTCGATTTAACAAACAAGGGATTAAGGGTGTCTCTCATAGATTGTGTCAATTCAAGGTCATGGTCGGGTTTCCTTCCAAGCCCCTTCAATAAGCGCTTTAAGTTATTATTTATTTTTTCTAATAAGGCATCCTCTTCTGGATCAAGATCACGAGGAGGATCAGATTTTTCCTCCCCATAGATCTCCCTGAGATGGTCTATAAGAAGACGAGTCTGTCCGGCGGCCTCCATTGGAACCGCTCTCCCCTTCTTTCCGGCTTTCTCGATAATTTTCCTGGAAAGTTCATAGAGTTGATCCAGGTCGACTGAAACAAGCGTGTCTTTTGATGCCGATTGCACGGCCTGAACCCCTGGAGTCAACAGGAAAAACAGAGCGAAGAAGAGTCCTGCTTTTAACCAGAGAATTAGCCCCGTCTTTCGTACGTAAGGTCTTTTCATTTTTAGTCCCACGCTCAACCTTGAATAACTTGGGCGTTCTTATGAATAAGTTTGGTTGCTTCTTTGCAGTCAACCGGCTTCGAAAAGAAATATCCCTGCCCATACTCACAGTCCAATAACCTCAACTGCTTCAATTGTTCCTCCCTCTCGATCCCTTCTACGATTACTTCCATTTTAAAGTTATGGGCCAACGCGACAATCATCTTGATCAGTTCAAGGTTTCCACCCTGATCGCCTATTCGAGAGGTAAAGGAGCGATCAATCTTTAGCGCATTAAAAGGAAAGCGGTGAAGATAACTCAGAGAAGAATATCCTGTCCCAAAATCATCGATATCAAGCTGAATGTCGATCCGGCGCAATTCAGTAAGCATGGCATTTACCTCTTCTGCATCATCCATAAGGAGGCTTTCTGTAATTTCGAGTCTCAGACTCCTTGCACCCAGACTGGTTTCACCCAGAATTTGTTTGACCTTATCCACAAAGTTCGGCTGCAAAAACTGTTTGCTCGAAAGGTTCACACTGATCTCAAACGGCTCGTCCTCCGGAAACTTCTGATGCCATTCATGCATCTGTCGACAGGCTTCATGGAGGACAAAGTGCCCAATGGGAACAATGAGGCGCGTTTCTTCTGCGAGGGGAATGAAGTCGTCGGGTAAGATAAGCCCTCGCTTCGGATGATTCCATCGGACTAGTGCTTCGAAACCGATTATTTTTGAAGAGGACAGAGAAACAATCGGCTGATAATAAAGCTCAAATTCTTTCTGTCCTACTGCTCTGCGCAAATCAGTCTCAAGCTGTTGAAGCGCCACAGCACGATTATGCATTGTCTTATCAAAGATTTCATGTCTCGATTTTCCAAGTGACTTGGCCCGATACATCGCGATATCCGCATCACGTAGGATATCCTCCGGTTGATCGTATCCAATGGAACTCAGGGCTATCCCAATACTGACGGTAATGAATATCTCATGACCCTCCACAGTAAAAGGCAATTCCAGTTCCTTATGAATCCGTTCTGAAACTCTTCTCGCAAACATGAGATCGCCCACATCTTCAAGAAGAATAGCGAGTTCGTCGCCCCCGAGACGAGCAACCGTATCTCCGGGACGAAGACATCGTTCCATTCGTCGTGCAATGGCAATAAGAAGCCGGTCACCTACCGCATGTCCCAGACTGTCGTTGATGACCTTAAACCGATCAAGATCAAGGAAAAGAACCGCGAACAAATAATCCTTCCGTGCTTTGGCCAGCTTGATCGAACGTTTCAGACGACTGATCAGCAGAGAGCGATTCGGCAGACTGGTCAGCGCGTCGTGAAAGGCTTTATTACGCAACTGTTCTTCCATTTCTTTGCGGTCAGTAATATCACGGATCACCCCGGTAAAAAGTTTTCCATGATTCAAGCAGACTTCACTTACGGCAAGTTCAATCGGAAATTTTGACCCATCCTTTTTCTGACCACTCACTTCACGTCTGGCACCGACAACACCTCTTTCTTCACTGTCAAGATAATGAGGGAGGTTTTTACTTTGTTCTTTTCGGTAGGGGCCTGGAATCAGAAGATTCACGCTTTCTCCGAGAACTTCTTCTGACTTATAACCAAATATTTTTTCCGCAGCCGGATTAAACAACTCTACCATTCCCTTATCATTTGTAATTATAATCCCATCCAGAGTCGTACTCACAATATTCCTAATTTGAATATCGCTTTCCTGGAGTGCTGTTTCAACCACTCTATGTTTTACAGCAATGCGAGCAAGGAGTATCGCGCCAATCATCAAGAACAGGGAAAAAATGATGTAAAACAAGACGAGCTTTCGTAAAAAAAGATTTGAGGGAGCATCCAGGACCTCTTTTGGTACAAAGGAAAGAATCTTCCAGACAACGGAGTGGGCATTTCCGGGACTTGCTCCAGACAAAACTGTTTTCCTGAATCCGCTGATCGCTCCCTGGACTTCCACCAGCGGATAGATTGCCGCAAAGGTCACAAGATCCCCGTCCTCATAGAACTGTCCGGAGTCGGCCTCTGAAACCCCTTCCCATATTACGGACAATACCCCCTGACCCGTCCCACTGGCCCCTTCAATTCCTGCTTCGGTTCCCAGATCAAGACCATCCCGCATGAGAAGCATAGACTGGACCAAGCTGTGAGAGCGGCCTTCCGTCAGGAGTGAAACCAGGTTTGACCCTTGATAGTCGAAAACAAGGCTACCGAGTTTCCGGTTCTGGGAATTGAAGAACGGAATCCCCATACGAATAGAAATACCCGAAGAGGATCTGCCCTCTTCTCCTTCTAACCTGAGGGGAAGTGTCATGAAGTATATCTCGTTCCGGCTGAGGGATTGGAAACCGCTTAATCCGTCCTCTTTTCCTACTGACTTCAGGAGATCCCGAGGTACCATATGTGACTTTCCGTTGATAGAAACAACCTTTGAAATTTCCATTCCTTCATCGGTGATCAGTCGGACCTGATTGTAACGTTCTCTTCGCTTAAGGAAGGTGTGGAGATCATCCGTCATCATGTTCAGTTGATCCGCATCTTCCCTCTCTAATGCCTGTTTGACCCTGGGATCATCAGTGAACACCATCAGATCTGACATAATCGACTTCAGTTCGCTCTCGATCTTCTCTTTTTGGCGCTCAAGATGACGGCCCGCGTTCGACTCAAAGATAAACCGAACATTTCTGATATCTGTAAAGTAGAAAAGTGCGACAATTCCACCCGCAAGAACAAACAAAGGCATAAAAATGGTCAGAAACCACCGCAATAAGGCCCAATTCCTTGTGGTGTACTTTGTCTTCATGGCTTGATCTATTTGCATCGCTTTATAGAGTGACTTAGAGTGAGGAGAGCGCTACGCCAAAATCCGTACCACCCTGTTCGGAATGAAAAATAGTCTACCACTTTACCCTTCGCTTGTATAGTCAAGAGCCTCTTCCAATACAAGATGAGTCTGAAGCAAAGCCTCACTGTTCATAATGGAAAGATGCTGACCTTTGTGAACGACACACAATTGAAAACCATTGAACAGATCCGGCAATTTCTAAACGGCAGTGAGGCCGTCACCTTCTCGATTCAAATGACAAAGGATCGGAACGGATGGATTGAGACAATGCGATTGATTAGCCTGGTACTCAAAGGATTCGTCAACGTGAATGTACGATTTATGGGAACCAGACTATGAACATCTGGCGGGAATCTCGGTAGCCCATCTTTATAAGCTTCGTACTCATGGGCGTTATGATCAAAAGCGACATTGAGATCGAGAAAACCTCTTTAAACAAATTAACGCGCAGGAAACGGCATAAGGAGAGATTTCCCAAGAGAAAATCTTTAACAAGTCCCGTTCTTCCGGAGAAAATCTCACCCCCCATTGCTTCATTTCACACGCATTCCTGGATTAGAACATCTGGTTAAGCTCCACCGGATATATCAAGACTGAGTGATTTCGTGCCACGAATTTAACATGATGGAAGCGGCCGTTGAGGCGGTGGCGGATATTGCATCACAGCTATATTGAACGAGGGTATCCGGAGAGTCCAGTCTCAGCCTGACCTGCTCCTCAGCGCCATCATCCGAGGTATTGGCCGCGAGCAGGGACCCGATGATCGTCGTCGTGGTATCGCCCCCACTGTCGTCCCTCAATCGGAACCGACTGCTTCCCGTTACGATGATCACCCCGTGCCATTCGAAATCTGAATCAAATTTTATTTCTGCACGTTTCATCGCATCATCGGCGTTGATGATCAATATGCCATAGCCCTTAACATCTCCATCAAATGTCGTACGAATATCATTCCCTGTCATGTTGATCGTGGTTATTTGAGGGTCATCTTTAGTTCCCCAGAGATTTACTCCGGGGAAGACATTTCCGTCATTATCATCATTCAGGTGATATACTCGGTCAGCATATTGTGCCATGTCCGCAGACATGTCCTGAATCATCGTCGGCGTCATATCGGCAGCCCGGAGTTGTATGTCCGGACTTCCTGTCACATTTATGGAATTATCTATCTCTATTTCTTCAAAGCTGGTCATGTTGTCTACGGCAACTCCCGCTTTATTTTGGGCGCACGTATTATCCGGATCAGGATCAACTAACTCTTCCGGAATAGTAATAGGTTCGCCCGTAATTGCATCATTGTAGGAGCGCAAGCCGTCCGGAAGATTTCCTTTAACCACGGATCCCCCCCTGAATCGGATACGGCTGAAGTTACCAACCGCTCCAAGCGAATAATTGATGGGAAGAATGGCAAGCGGGTCGTAGACCTCCGCTTCAATGGTCCGTGTATAGCCGTTTGGATAGGTCGCCTGAGAGGTCAGAAAGACCGAGTTCTGAGGGGCTGCAATATCTCTACTGTTTGTATTAGTGACTCTGACCGTGTAACTAATCCCGTTAAAATCGTTCACGGAGAGCCAGGGCTGATTCGCGAGCAATGCGGCTGTGAAGCCTACACCCTTAATGGCCCGACGGGCATGCTGAATACCGCTCTCGGCCGCAAAAAGCACCTCTTTCGCGATACGTTCGTTCCCCCCCAATTTGACCTCCGTCGACGAGGTCCGAATCGACACAAGCCCGATTACCGTCACCATAACCAACATCACCAGGGTAATCATCATGATGATTCCTCTTTCATTACGAGGAACATGCTTCAGTGTTTCTTTAAATTGTTTCAATTCTTTATTCTGGTCTTGCATGATCCGGCCCTCCAATATCGTATTATGTTAACTATAATCCCTCGTGATTGTTGTTATATTTCCGCAAATATCCGTCGCAGTGACGCTCAAGGTGTGGCTCAGGTCGACCAGATCTGGATTGGCCAGAATGTTGTAAGATCCCGTATAGATATCAGTTACCTGAATTGTCATTGTGGTCGGGGGGATGCCCAGCCTTCCTGTCACCTTGAAGGTCACCTTCTGAATGCCGTTCGTTGAAGAGTTTGCAAAAACAGTCACGGAATTCGTCTGTGCAGACTCCGGGTTGGGGATCGCTCCAGCAAGAAGTGTCGGCGGTTGGAAAAGAAGTGTGGGAGGGGTCGCGTCACATTGGGCGTAAGTGTATGCTCCCACTTCCGGCAAGATATCGTAGTTCCCATCCGTATCGAAGATCTCCAGATAATACCAGACCCGACCTGCGCTCAGAAGAAACGGAATAGTTCCTGTCCATGAACCAGTCCCATCAGCCGACATCCCCAAGCTCAAGATAGCCGAGTTCGCATAACTGGAAGTCCCGCCCGGTACGGATGGACGTAAGGGAGGCAAGGGAAGAGGCGTCTCGGTAAATGGGCGAATGGCATAATGTATCTTTGCAGAAGACACAGAATAAGCAGGATTGCCGGTCAAATCTCTTACCAAGGTCGAGAATCCGACGACTTTACCCGCTGCGACACTCTTATCTGTCAGGACCAGGATGCTGGGAGCGGTACTGACTGAAGGTTGATCCAGAAAAGTTGAATTTGTGACAATCCTGGGACCCTCAGATATCGTCATATTCGGCACAGGGCTCTGGCAGACAAACGAGGCATCCAACACATCTTTTGTCACAAAGAAGCTCTTTGACGTGATATCCGATGTGAATTTCTTTCCCCGCATATCCACTGTCGCGTCGATAGCGCCGTTAGCTGTTGTAAAGGTCAGCCGGAAGACCGCCTTCCCTCCATTTTTAGCCACGAGGGGGCCATTATTGAAGGTAAGGAGCGAGCCGCTCGCGATATCAATAGGAACAATCGTATCTTCATAGAGCACGTCGAGTACCTCAAGCGGATTGAGAACCTGCTCCACTTTCTGAATATAGGCCTCGAAATTATTCCAACTCAGTTGCATCTGAGTCATCTCTAAATCTTTATCCGGATGGGTATTGATCACTTCCAACTCCACAATGTGATGGTAGTCGTCTCCTGTGGAGATCCTTGTTTTTATCACGAACGCACTATTGACCTGAACACCTCCCGTCATGATGGTCAGGGAGATTGTATTTTCAGCCGTATACTGCTCGCCGTCAACGGCCCTGATCTTGAAGTTGTACTCCCCGGAACAGAGCAAGCCCGTATCGAGATCAACAGTCGTCAGGGGATAGAAGGGGAAGTGGTAATAACCATCCCCGCTTCGAGGAGCGGGGACTGACGACACACCCTTTCCATATGCAATATCCGCCGGGATATTGCTTTGGTCTCCCGTCGTATTGATGAAGAAATCCACCTTGGCCCCTATGGAAGGAATCGTATACTCGGGAGGATTACTGTAATCAAAACCCTGCCGATCAAAATTACTTGAATCCGGAGTGCAATCGAGGGGGTCGACCACCCAGGTAATATAACGGCTATTCGGGACAAAATCCGGATCACTTGTGGCATTCGGATCGCTTCCAACGACCGTTCTACCGGAGAGGTAGTCAATTTGTGTTCCTGTTGGAGTCAGCCCTGGATAGATCTTATGGCCGCCTCGAATCATTCCGGTGAGCGTCGTCCATTGGATCTTGGGAGCACAGGCCGCAGTTGAAATACTACTGACAAGACTATCCGTGAAGTCACCGCAATCTCCGGCGGCATCAAATGTTTTGAGCATGACTTCATAGACGGTATTCGAGGCCAGTCCGTTGAAGATCACCTTCCCTGTGGCCGGAAGCGTCATCACGGTCAAGTCAATTGCGGAATGTGTCAACCACGTCCCGCTTGTTTTTAGCTTGTAGTAAACCTTCAGGAGAACAGGGGTGCTGGCTAAAGCAAGATCAACGGGCTTCGGGACCTTCCAGTCCAGGATGAGGGTTGAGGTGTCATCCCCGGCAACCAGTTGGGAAATGACAGGGGTAACAGGGGCCCTGTTGTTGTCTGGCGGAGTTACTTTCAGGGCTACCGAAGCAGCACTGGCCTCACCACAGGTATTGACAGCCTTCACCTTATAAAAGTATACCTCACAGGCCACGACCGTCGTATCGAGAAAAGATGTGAATGTCGTCGTCGTTTCACCTGCAATCTGATTTCCACCCGCCTGTGTACCCGAAATCCAATCAACCGGAGTAAAGTTTTCGTCCGAGCCACGGTAGACGCGATAACCCTGCAGGTTCAGTTGAGAGGCCCCGCTCACCGAGAGGGTCACAGGAGACCAATGGAGTCCCACCTGTGTGACGCTCATTTCAATCAAAGGGGAATTTAATCCAGCCGGGGCCATGGGTGCGACCCCGGCATCCGGCGTCGCTGCAAAGGAGAGCTTTACCTCAGGCAGTGTGCTTGCGGGTGGTGCACACCTACTCACATTCCCGAAAGAGTCAAAGCTCTCCACAATGATGTTATAGGTTGCATCACTGTTCAGACCGGTCAGTATGGCGGTCACTGGGCAGGTCGGACTACAGAGGACATCCATTGACCCATAGTCGCTATTTCCCCCGGAAGCCGGAGGCGTTGGAGGGATTTTGTCAATTACATCCGTGCTGTAGTAAATACGTAATCCGGCGATGTCATTTGTAATACTGGGATTGGTCCAGTCTACCTTAAGCTGTCCGCACATGCCGACAATTCCAGCCGCACTGGTCGTTGTTGGACAGAGTGGCGGATCGGTATCCCCGTTCGAGGCATTAAAATTCCTGAGGACAACATCGGATCTGGCTTTTCTCACTCGATACTCGCCATCGGGATGGTTCTTACGTTTCGGGTCGGGACTGTCCGTACGGCCAGTAAGTTCTACGTAGACCCTTCTCACCGAAGAGGGCCCGGTCGATCCCGAAGTATTGACCTCAACTTTGGTGGAATTTGTGCCGTCGGTGGGATGTTTTCCATAAAACATGAAGGTGATATTCGTAATATTTTCGGAAAAGGGCTCGAATTGTGGGGTATTCAATCCCATGCCATCATCATATTTACGCATCAACCAGGGGTGTAAACAGGGGTTCTCGGTACAGCTGATCGCATATGTCACCTTCTCGAGAGTGCCATTGTCATCAAAATCTCCTTGGATCGTCACCTCATCGGTCTGATTGTTCTCATCCATGATAATGCTTTTTTGAGAAACCGAGCCGAGTATCCCCGTGACAGGAGAACCAAAACGGTACCCGGCAGAACGGAGTTCCCGCGTGATCTGCTCGATAGATACGCGCACATTCTGCTGCATTGACGAGACATCTTCTGTCACGATCGCATGGTCGTTGAAATTAATAAAAACGCGATAGACACCGCCAAGGACGACTCCGACCATTGTGAGGGCAACCATCATCTCTATCAGAGTAAATCCCATTCTATTAAAAAGTCCCGCCGGATTTTGACCGGAATTTCGGACGAGCGCTTTATTTTTATAGACCATGCGACACCCCTTTCCTTTATTTGGTTAAAATTGTAGCCAGGCGAACCTTATGAGGTCGTCCCCTTCCATCAACCCAGGAGACGATCGATTCCAGTTTCATTGCCGAGGTAAGGATCGCTCCATCCACCACGGGATCAAGTTCCACCGTCCAGATTCTGTTGTAGACCCTATTATCAATAGTCGCCAGGAGAACATAGGTCCAGATATCGTCACCTGCAACAAGATCTCCACACGGGTAGTCGTCGGGACAGGCATTGACCCCATTATCGACAGGCGTCACATCAACCAATACAACATTCAATTCATTCGTTACATCCTGCTCCCCCATGATGGGAGGAGGAATCTGATCAAGAACGGTATAAGTCTCATTTTTCATTTCTTCGATCTTGTCTGTAGCCAGACTTGTCGCGATAGAGATCTGCTGAGAAAAGGCATTGCCTCGGATCGATGTGGCGATCATTCCCAGGGTGCCCAGAAGCCCCAGAGAAAGAATGACCATTGCAATCATGACCTCTATCAAGGTAAATCCGTTTATTCTCCCTAGCTTTTCCATATCCCCCCCGTCCAACGATAAACCTTTACGCGGCCACTGGTCCCCAACACTGTAATGCAATAAACCTCCCCTTGTGTATTGGTCAGATAAATCTCACCGTTTTCCGGAGAAATAGAAGCGCCCTTCATCGACCGACCCATGGCATCCAGGCGAATATTATTGTCTTCAAAGTCAACCGGATCAGTCGGAGCACCAAGGGGCAAGACGCCAGGGGGCTTGCTATCTACCCCGCCGACGCCAAAACTGACGCCGATATATTCTTCAGCAAGATCAACACTCATAATGACGGGTCCAGTGATACTATCTTCACGGATCGTATACCTTGTTCCGGTTGTAGGAAAAACAACGAAAATTAATTTATTTCTGGAAATTGCCTCCGATCTTGCCAGCCGGATATCAGAGGACAATGCCCTTGTCGCACTCCTCAGCCGAATACGCAGGAGTGACTCCTTGAAGGAGGGAACCGCCAAGGATACCACGATCCCGATCAGGGCAACAGCCACCATTAACTCCGTGAGCGTAAAACCCTTTTGATTCATTGCATTCTTGAACCATAACCGATCCATCTTCTGTCTCATAATCGTTTTCCCCATGAACCTTTGATACGCATACCGGAACTCATGCAAGTCTCGATCCACGGAAATACAGAAAATTACAATTCTTATTTTTTTTATTCTTAACAAGGAGTTGTGATTTCTATTGAGTGAAGTTGGGAGAGAGAGAGTACTAGACTACACATCTAAATTGGGTAATGCTTTCCATGTTCCCTTGAGCAATACGATGGGCGGAAGGCCATGATAGATTGCAGAGTTGAAGGAATGATTGTACCAAACTTCCAGGCGTGTCGCACCCGCCCCCGTAAAACCGAGTTCAGAAAAAACTGCGCCATAAACCGAGAAAGATCCTTCCAGATTGATCTTTCCCTTCACATAAAGGAGGCCATCCATGTTTACATTCGACAGAGTGACCGCCTGCCGGGGAGAGTCAGGATCAGGCCAGGGAGGTGAAGCCACCGCGATAGATTTTCCCGGCTGCCCTCCCTGAATCGTAATATCACCAGAGAAATAAAAGTAACCCTTATAAGTCCCTTCCCCCATTATAATGGGAGCCGCGCTGCTTTCCGCGTCAACATCGATCCAAGCCAGTCTGTACTCAGATGAAGCAGGATGAAAAACATTGTCAAATGTCCCTTTATCGACACCGTTTTGCACCAGAGTACCACTGGGGGAGACGATATAATAATCACCATACTGCATGATCATCTTTTTCAAATCATTCAAATCGAAGGAATCAAGCGATACAGGATTATCCTCGTGAAGATTCATCTGGTCGTCTGGATATGAGGACTCAAAAATCTGGTCTTTAACATGAATCTCCAGCCAGTGATCTTCATTGCCTGGACCTTCCACGTAAGGCATCTGGTTTGGCGGGTTGCTTAACGGATTGACAATTTCGTCTGGAATCCTTGTAAGGCCCGGATCCCCGGTTCCTAATCTAGCCTGACCCGTATATCGAATTTCTCCCCAGTGAACCCAGACCGGAGAGGAAACGTTCGGATAACCCAAACCTTGGACTCCTGCGGTAATAGGACGCATCGCACTCCTCGTTATATCAACCCTCACTCTCTTGACCGATCCCTTTGTACTGACGGATTTCACTTCGATCGTGCAAAGACTATCCGGGCGCTCTGATCTATAAAAACGGATATCGACAATTTTTCCCATATCAACTATTTCAGAGAAGGGGATCGAGGGCGGAGGATCGTCAAAATAAGAGGGAGGAACGCGGTAATCATAAGGGGTGTTTTCGCTATTCGTTACCGTACAAGCCCTCGTCGGTAACTGCTGGAAAAAATCAGGATCAGGTGAGCGCTCCGGGTAGGCAGACCATCCGAGAACCAGATCCACACCGGATTCGGTCAGGTAGGTTGATGCCAGTTCATGTTCGACATAATTTGATATCAGAAATTCCGTAGAAGAGACATTAAACGCAAGAATCCCAATGCCCGTGACCAGACTCAACATCATGACAGCAATAAACAGCGCGGTTCCCCTCTGGTTTGCGGCAGCACCGCCCCCGGATGGAACCTTTTTCCACACGCGGGATGTCTTTTCAACCCATTTTTTCATTTACATATTTTTCATCCAGACCTCTGAAACAAACTGCCGGGTCCGGTAACCGCCATTAGAATCGTAATGCAGCTCTTTCTGCTCCGTTCGCACACGTACCGTCACTTTTACCTTCATAATCTGCTCTCTCTCAGCAAGGGTTGTGAGTGGGACAACCAACAAATTTCCACCTGCATCATAATAATCAAACTGAAGAGATTCGATATTTGAAGCAACCTCATGGAGCCCGCTCCCGCTATCACGGAACAAAGTATAAGGTTGCCTCGAGGTTCCACACGAGTCGATTCCGCTGAAACCAACCCACTCATATTTTATGTGTTCATCGACATCCTTCCCTGCTTGACTATTGTCGATATGAGAATTTTCATTCAAATCAGCGACATAATGAAAAACAGCCGAAGTCGCCTCAAAGATCCGCTCGGCGGGGTATTTTATTTTTGCACCACACCTGATCCTTCGCTCCTTCGTGTTCTTCGGTGGGATCTCACCAAAAACTCGTCCGGTCGGGTCGTAACCGGCCTGCCTGACCTCTCTGGAAATCAGACCGACTGCGACACGACCCTGTTGCTGCATCTCCGCAATCATACGCTGTGCTTCATAATTCTGGTAAAAAGAGGTAAAGAGCTGATAGAAAGACCCGGTGAGGACCAGCATGATGGCCATTGCAAAAATCAGCTCTATAAGAGTGGCCCCGCGTTGGGATCTTCGCATCAACGTCCCTTCTAAAAAAACTTCAGACTCTTTATGGAGATAAGGCGGTCCCGATCCTGACTGTTTTTCCATAAAACCTCAACACTGATCACCCAGATATTTGGATCGCCTTCGCTCTTTCGGATGGACCAGCGCCTGTTCATTCCCTCAGGAGAATCTTCTTCATTCAGAATGGGAAAAGGAGTCATCACGCGAAGCGCATCCATCTTTCTTTGAGCCAATTGAGATGCAAGGGTGGTCTTGTTCCCTGTTTCGAGCGACGTGAATCCCGATCCGAACAATCCGACCAGCGCCAGGAGGCCGACTGAAAGTACCATTAATGCGATCATCACCTCCAGAAGCGAGAAACCGCTTTCTTTCTTATTCCCACTCATCACCGCTCCACTTGTAGAGCCTGACCCGCCCCGTCATATTGACTGTAATCGCCATCGTTTCCCTCTGGGGAGAGTCATTCGTTATATAAATGCTTCCGCCAAGACCTGCATAGGTCCCATTAGGCTGAAACTTAACCTCGTTATCCGTGAAACTGACCCCGTCTACAGGAGGCGTCCCATCTCTGTCCTTCGGGATTTTATGAATCTCATCCGAGGCACCAAAAAGGATCATCTGCGGGAGGGTCTGTTCGCCATACCCTGGAAGATCATATTGCCGGGAATCAGGGCTGAATTGGATGGAAAGCGTCTTCCCTTCTGTAATCGCTTTCTGTCGGATTAATCTTAACTGGGAAACGATCTTATGACTCGTACGGCGCAGGCTTCGCCGGGAGGTCTGCGCCGTAAAACTCGGGACACTCAAAACAACCAGGATTCCAGAGACAACCAGCACCACCATGAGTTCAACAAAAGTGTATCCTGTATTCGAAAGAAATCTGGAAGCAAAGCGCAAAAACATACATTACTACCCGTTGCATAAAAATATCGATATAAAGAAAAAAGATTAACGCCTCTCTATACCATACTCCTTAATCTTCGTCAATAATGTTTTGTAACTGACTTGGAGTCTTTCCGCCGCACGGGTTTTATTTCCTCCGGTCTCTTTTAGAATTTTACGAATCATTCTTGACTCAACCAGAGACCGTGCAGAATCGCTGACCCCCTGCAAAGTGCCCTCCAATGGGATGTCCGGAATGGTGTATTTCGCCTTTTCTCTTGTTTTCAAGCCAAGGTGTGAAGGATGAATCTTGTTCCCATCGCTCAGGATGATCGCCCGTTCGATACAATTCTGCAACTCCCTGACATTGCCCTTCCATAGATGCCCCTTCAAAAGGTCCATCGCTTCCGGGGTAAAATCAATAATATCTTTATTCATTTCCTTGGAATAGTGTGAAATAAAATGGCTTGCCAGAATCGGGATATCTTCTCTTCGATCCCGGAGGGGGGGGATCACAATCGGAAAGACATTCAGACGAAAGAAAAGATCCTCTCTGAATCTTTTCTCCTGGATCAATTTCGGAAGGACCTGATTGGTCGCCGCAACAATGCGCGCGTCAATTTTTACATTTGTCGTACCGCCAACCCGCATCAATTCACCTGCCTCCAGAACCCGAAGTAACTTTGACTGAAGAGAAAGATCCATCTCACCAATTTCATCCAGGAACACGGTTCCCTTGTCCGCCAATTCAAATTTCCCGATTTTTTTTCCGATCGCCCCCGTGAAGGCGCCTCGCTCATGGCCAAAAAACTCACTCTCCAGAAGATCATGGGGAATTGCCGCGCAATTAATCGCGACAAAGGCATTGTCTTTCCTTGGACTCAGCATATGAACGGCACGTGCAAAAAGCTCTTTCCCTGTACCGCTTTCACCCATAAGGAGTACCGTTGTTTTTCCTTGGGCCACCTTTTGTATCTGCTCCAAGACCTTGGCCATTGGCGGACTCTTGCCGATAATCCGGGGAAAACCCAATTGGCTTGAAAAAATCTCTTTTAAAATTATATTTTCAGTGACCAGTCTCTTTTTCTCCAGGGCTTTCTCGATCTGAAGGAGTAAATGGTCCGGATCAAAAGGCTTGGAGATAAAATCATAGGCGCCAGCCTTTACGGCCTTCACGGCAACTTCGATACTCCCATAAGCAGTCATCACAATTACCGGGATGAAGGCACTCTTCGCCTTTACTTCGTGAAGGACCTCCAGACCGCTTTGGTAGGGGAGTTTGAGATCCGTCACAACAAAGTCCATCTTTTTCTCGCGAACCATCGAGATTCCTTCTCGGCCATCCTTGGCCCAAATGACCTTGTAACCGGCATCGGTCAAGGCCTGTGACAACATCTTGGCCAAACTCTCCCGGTCCTCAACGATTAATATCGTTTCCATTCCGACTCCTTCTATGTCCCCGTGCTGGAAGGACGGGAATTGCGTCCGCTATACCTGAAAATCTGATCGTGGTTGAAGGGGAAGAATGACACGAAAAGTCGTCCCTTTCCCTTCCATACTTCCAACTGATAAATGACCGCCATGAGAAAGAATAATCTTATGGACAAGAGAGAGACCCACTCCTGTTCCCTTCTCTTTCGTCGTAAAAAATGGAAGGAAGATTTTATCAAGATTCTCCTTGGGTATGCCTGGACCATTGTCCGAAAACTCCACCTGAATCATACCGGCAGGCCTTGTCAATACGCGAAGTCGGATTTCCCCATCCGCTTCCAGCGCTTCCAGCGCATTTCGAAGCAGGTTTGAAAAGGCCCTATTAATGAGAACAGGGTCTAATCTGATCTCCGGAACCACCATTGGGAATGAAGTCACCCAACGTATATTCGGATATTTCCGGGTCACGATGAACTCCTGCATCAAATCCTTCAGCAGAGGAATCATGGCCACCGGCACAGGATGAATCTCTGCCCTCTTTCCATAAGAAAGCAACTCCGTAATAAGACGTTCCATGGAAGAAAGTTCATCAGTGATCGCCTTGATCATCTCCTGTTTCGCATCTGCCGGTGCGAATTTTTTTGACAAAAGCCGGGAAAAACCAAGAATGGTCCCCATATAGTTTCTAAACTCATGCGCGATCCATGCAGACATTTCACCCATCACGGCCAAACGTTTTTTCAATTCAATCTGTTCCTGGAGCATTTTCATTTCGGTTAAATCGGTAAAGACCAGGGTCGCACCGATAATTTTATCCTTCCGGTCCCGGATAAGAGAGGTATTCAGTCCCAACCAAATCCTGTCCTTGTCCAGGCGTTCCACTTCACACTCTTCACGATGAATCTCTCTCTCTTTTTTCAGGGTCTCTTCCAGGAAGGATGTAATCTTCTGATTCTCACCAAAAAGCTCTAAATAGGTTTTTCCCATAACCGTTTCAGAAGGAACATTCAATATCGTAGAGGCGGACGAATTAAAAGTCATAATTTTTTTTTCTCGATTAAAGGTCAGAACCCCGCTCGTTACACTTTGCAAGATATTTTCATTGTAACTTTCGACGCTTTCGGCATATTCCTCGGCCTTTCCTTTTTCTAGTTCCAGGGACTCCTCTTTTTGCTTTAATTGCCGAATAAGACCCTCAAAGGTATCGATAACAAACCCGGTCTCGCCCGTCGCTCTGGCTGAATCCATTCTGCGGGGGACGGGACTTCGCCATAAAAAATGGAAAAGGGAGTAAACCAGGACCGCGCCTCCCAAAACCCCGAAAACCTTTATAAAGAGAAGTAACCCGTTTGATTTTTTCTCTCGATCCAAGCGAATCGGAATCACCAAACGTAGGAGCTGTTTATTTTCCAGGGGAACCCACAGGATGCGACCCCGCTTCTCCTTCTTTTCATGGAGGAAGGGTTCCAGGACGATTCCACCCTCAAGGGCTGTTTTCCAATATTTATTCTGGTGTTCCTCCGGGATCATTTCCTTCCCGGAAACCTCTCTTCTGGAATCTGCCACAATCATTCCATCCGGATCAATCAAGGTAAGCTGAACAATATTTTTCTCGACTGCAAGCGAATGAAGGAAAAAAACATCAGGCTCCTCCTCAGTTCTCTCCCGCCGCAAGGATGCACGAACCGATTCGCCAAAGAGCTTTAGGCGCTCCTGCTCATTTTTATCGAGTGCTCTGAGTGTGGTTCTAAGTTCTAATGAAAAATAAACAAGAAGGAGAATCAATAAGGAAAATAGAAAAATAGAGAGAAAAAGTACAAAAAAACGAATTTCTAAGACACCTCGTTTTCGAAGAACCACCTGCGCTCCATTATCTTGTCATACGTTGCAAAGAGAGGACCTGGAACCCTACTTACAATCTTCCAAATTGAAGGTACCACCCCAATATCTCGTTCCCCCAAAAAAGGGAGACCAGTGCCCCAAGAACAAGAAAGGGACCAAAAGGAATCGGTTCAGAACGATTCCGCCCCTTGAGTAAAATAAGAAGAAGACCACTCACAGCACCGCTTAAGGCCGCGAGGAAGATCGTCAGGAGTACCCCCTTCCACCCAATGAAGGCCCCCAGCATCGCAATGAGTTTAATATCGCCCCCCCCCATCCCCTCTTTCTTCAGTATAACGACCGATAAAATAGCAATCAGGTAGAAAATTCCCCCGCCAACGACCAGCCCTGCAAAGGAACGAAAGGGGCCCAGTGGAAGAATAGTTGATCCGGCGATCAGACCCAGGACCATCCCGGGGAGTGTGATCACATCGGGAATGATCTGGTGAGAAAGGTCAATAAAAGTCACGACCACCAGGGAAGAAAAAAGAAGGGAATAAACCAGGGTTTTCCAGAAAAACCCAAACTCATAAAAAATAAAAATATAGCCGAGTCCATGGAGCAGTTCGACCAAGGGGTATTGCCAGGAAATAGGAAGGTCGCAAAACCTGCATTTCCCCCTCAAGAGAATAAAACTTAAAACAGGGATATTATCATAAGGTTTCACGGGTTTGCTACATGCAGGACAATGAGAGGAGGGGAAAACAATCGATTCTTCTCTTGGCAAACGATAGATGCAGACATTGAGAAAGCTTCCGATCAATAGCCCAACAATGAAGACAATGATGAATGCAGATGGTAGCGAGAGGATAGATATCTCCATAGAGGGATAGGATACCACAAGAAAAAGGGTCCATCAATAAAAAGAGATAAAAAACAAGCTTTTATGAGTCCGGAGGGTGACTCAAATTGTAACGCTTTAGGAACCCCTGATTAAGTCTGGGTTAAGTTTTTCGGGAGACAGAATGTTTCGGTTCAAGACGTAAATCGCAGAGGATGGTTCTCGCGAAGCAATAGCCTGCTATTTTCAAGATTTGCAACGCAGAAGGGGGACATTCTTGCCCTGAAACAACAATTCATGACTTATTCAGAGGTTCCTTTAGCGTGCACTCTTTGGCTTCGCGAGACCATTCCTTCAAGGCAAAGCCCGAGGAGCACAGCACAACTGCAAGGTATTTGTCCATCCGAAGGGTTCAAGGTTCACAGCAACACTGCCCAACACAACAATCAGGGAGAAAATAAGGCTGAGTTGAAGAGTGGCCCTCAATTTAAAAATATGCATCGTTTCTTGACATGATTACGAAAAGAAAATAGGATATAGGCTATGATGAGTGCAAGATCCACAAAGATGGAAATAAGATGAAAATAGCTGTGATTGGCGGCGGGAGTTGGGGAACAGCATTGGCCCGCTTACTCTCCCGTAAAGGCCATGATATTGTTCTCTGGGTTCACGAAAAAGAAGTGCTTGAATCCATCCGCTCTGCGAGAGAAAATAAAATATACCTTCCCGGGGTTACCCTTCCGGAGACCCTGCGGGCGAGTACAAATATGGAAGAGGTCCTCATCGGGGCCAAGTGGGTCCTCTTTGTCGTTCCATCACATGTCTCACGCGAAGTTCTCACACGAATGTCCCCCTATCTTACCCCCGAGATTCCGATTATTAGCGCGACAAAAGGAATTGAACAGAAAAGCCTCCTGCTTATTTCTGAAGTCATTCAGGAAGTGACTCAACGGAAGAATACAGATCGGATCGCGGTATTGTCCGGTCCCAGCTTTGCGAAAGAGCTTGTATTGGAACATCCCACCGCCGTTTCCTTAGCTGCAAGTGATGCTCGATTGGCAGCCCGCGTTCAGACCGCTTTTTCGACAAATTTCTTTAAACTCTTTCATAGCCCGGATTTAATCGGTGTTCAGTTGGGGGGCGCCCTCAAAAATGTAATCGCACTGGCTGCAGGTGGCTCGGATGGATTGGGATTCGGATATAACACCAAGGCCGTCCTCATGACGCGCGGCCTTTCTGAAATTGCCCTGCTCGGCGTCGCGATGGGAGCCGACAGCACGACATTTTATGGCCTCTCCGGGATTGGAGATCTCTTCCTCACTTGCAGTGGGGGGCACTCTCGTAACCGAAGTGTCGGCCAGCAGATTGGAAACGGTGTCTCCCTTCCTGAAATTCAGAAAAAAATGAAAATGGTCGCCGAAGGAATCTACACCACTGAATCCGCCTTTGCGCTTTCGAAGAAACACCAGATTGAAATGCCGATCGTTCGCGAAATATATCATGTCTTGTTTAAAGAAAAATCACCTCGGGAAGCGGTTAACGACCTGATGGACATGGCTCGAGGTGAGGAATTCCCTTAGGAAGTTCTGATTAAGTCTGGCTTGAGTTTTTCAGGAGATCTTATGTTTCGATTCAAGGCGAAAATCTTGAGAATAGCCCGCTATTCTCAAGATTTTCAACGCAGAAGCGCGATATTTTTGCCCTGAAAAAATAATCCATGACCTATTCAGAACTTCCCTTACTAGTTGAGAACAGAGTCCGATGGACCGGAAGCGTTTGAAAAGCATATTAACGGATGTCAAAATGGGTGCGATCACTTTGGATCACGCCCTTGATCAATTGAAATCTTTTCCCTATGAAGCAATCGGGTTTGCGACCCTTGACCATCACCGGAGCATTAGGCAGGGCTTCCCGGAGGTGATCTACTGCCCTGGAAAAACCGACGCCCAAGTCATCACACTCCTTCACCGCCTGTCCGAAAAACAATGCCCAACCCTCGCGACTAGGGTCTCACCCGCACTTTCCGATGCTCTTCAAAAGGAATTCCCTGAGGGAAAATACAATGCGCTCGCAAAAACCATTGTACTCAAAAGCGATCTCATTCCCCAAAAAACAGGCAAGATAGCCATTGTGACCGCCGGGACCACTGATCTCCCTGTGGCCGAAGAAGCAAGGGTCACCTCTGAGCTTTTCGGATATTCGCTCACACCATACAATGATATCGGCATCGCCGGCCTTCACCGGCTTCTGGATCAGATCGAAAAAATAGACAAAGCCGATGTCATTATTGTCATCGCAGGGATGGAAGGCGCTCTGCCCGGTGTCATTGGAGGACTCGTAGGAAAACCGGTCATCGCTGTTCCGACAAGCACAGGTTATGGGACTGCAATGAAGGGCCTCTCAGCGCTTCTCACCATGTTGAACTCCTGTGCGGCCGGCCTCGCCGTCGTGAATATCGACAACGGTTTCGGAGCCGCTTCTTTGGCCCACCGCATCCTGTCAAACCGGTAATTTTTCTATAGAAAGCTCTGATTAAGTCTGGGTTGAGTTTTTCAGGAAATAAGATGTTTCGATTCAAGGCACAAATCGCAGAGGATGGTTCTCGCGAAGCCATAGCCCGCTATTTGGAAGAAACACTCCCCGAAAGATCCGGATTCTTCGACCCGAAATAAAAAAGGACCTTTTGTCGTTATTCACTCGCTAACTCCGTGCGCTCGCTGTGCGTGTTCAAGATTTGCAACATAGAAGCGGGACATTTTTGCCTTGAAAAAACAATTTATGACTTATTCAGGCCTTTCTATACACACACCCCTGGATAAAACCTTGGGAACAAGCAATCAACAGCTCCATTATATCGAACTGGGATCAGGCCCACCTCTTCTCTTGATCCACGGACTCTTCGATTCCCTGGAAAGTTGGCAGAAACTCATCCCCCTTCTCTCTGATCACTTCAAAATCTATGCAATCGATCTTCCCGGCTTCGGAAAAAGTCCTCTGCCGACTTCCTGGACAAGGAGCATCTACGGGATGATCCAGTCGGCCGTGGCCTTTCTTGAAGAGAAAGAGGGCAGACCGGTCTCATTACTTGGAAACTCTATGGGAGGGGGAATTGCACTGGGCATCGCCGAAGCGCTGCCAGAAAGGATTGATCGGATCGTCTTATTGAATCCATACGGCCTTCCCAGTCTTCCCATCGCCGCCAAGGGGGCTCAGGGACGCATCAGGGGAAGGATACTCCCCTATCTTCTACGGCCATCGGCATTACGGCGTTGTGCCAAAGGCATTTTGAAACGCTCCCTTTATAACCCGGACCTTGTAAGCGGTCCAATGATCGAAAGAGTCATCCAGCCGTTTTCATCGATTCAGCAACGGAAAAATCTCTTCCGATTTCTAAAGGGGATTTCTTCCGAGGAAATTCAATCCATTGATGACCGACTTCCCACGATCGCTCAAGCGGTCTTGATCCTTTGGGGAGAAAAAGATGGATGGCTATCAGACGCACATTGGGAACGACTCCTGGACCGGCTCCGGGATGGGAAAGTGATCAAGATCCCGGATTGCGGACACCTCCCTCATCTGGAAAAGCCGAAAGAAGTCGCCGAAGCAATCATCCAGTTTCTTAGAAACACAGACTGAGTCGATTGGAGGGCGTTCAATCCGCTAATCGTAGAATTTCTCGAAATGAATTGCTTTCTTTGAGAGTCCTTTTTCAAGGAGGGTAGTTCTGATCTCTTTTATCATCGCCATGTTTCCACAGAGATAGGCCTCCAGGTTCTCAACAGACTGGATCGCGTCCTGGATGCGATGTGTGACCCGGCCCCGAAGCCCGGCCCACCGGGAAGAAGCCTGGGACAATGTGAGCTTGTATTGAAAAGATGGATGCTCCCGGGCCAAGGCCTCAAACGCCTCCTGATAATAGCAGTCTTCCTCCCTCCTCAACCCCCAGAGGAGTGTCATCGGACGGGTACTTCCGCTTCTGAGAAGATGAACGATCATGGACTTGATTGGGACAATCCCGGTCCCGGTCGCCACAAAGAGAAGCGATGTTGGATCATTCCCCTTGAGGGTAAAGAACCCGAGGGGGTAGATGAAAGGAACCGTCTCCCCAACCTTCAGGAAATGGAGATAGGTTGATCCCGGACCGTCAGGGACAAGATTGGCGCAAAGCTTGATCACATCCTGCTCCTCAGGCGGTGAGACAATAGAATACGGCCGATTATTGAGACGTTGATGTCCGTCCCTGGTTTCGGTAACCTCGATTGCGATGTATTGACCCGCTTTAAAGTCCAGCTTCGGCGGATCGATCAATTTCAGAGAGATCTCTTTAACATCGGCAGTGAGCTTTTTTACTTCAATGACCTCAGAAAGGCATTTTCTAGCCAGCATGACGCTTCCTTTGAAGTTCCACAGATTGATCGGTCGGATGGGTGAAATGCCTCGGTGAGCGATAGGTGTTCATTTGGGTGGGACACTTTCACCGATATCTTCATTGGAGGATTCTTTCAATTCGCGCATCTGATTGAGGATCTTTTTTTTGTCTTCATCTATTTGATGAATCCGTCGGCATTCACGTTTTCGTTCAACCTCGATGAAGGAACGTCCTTTCATCCAATGATCAAGACATTTTTTCCCCAATAAGTGATAGGCCTCAAAAAGTTCCTGATCAATTTTTTCCAGGCGGTACCGAAGGCGAACCAGTTCCACCTCTTCAAATGAACGTTCAACAACCGACGTACCGGCTGTTTGCAGACGCTTCATCCCGCGAGCGACATCTTTTTTCCAGGATTTCCGGGAGAGGAGACGCCTTCCCAGTTTTAACCATGCGTTCAGCGCCTCATTCACAGAGAACGTGGTTCTCGTCTCTTCCTTGTCTGAACCTGACTCTTCCATCTATAAAGTTCCCTCAAATAATCATCAGGCTGTTGTCAACCACTCCAGTTTACCATGCCACTTTCTTTCCATAAAAGAACGAATCGGAAGACTTTCCGCGTCTTCAAGTTGTGGATGCCGATCAAGCCATTCAAAGGCATCTTTTCGGGCCGCCTCCAGGATCTTAACATCCCGGATAAGATTTGCAACCCGCAAAGCCGGTATTCCCGACTGGCGGGTCCCAAAAAATTCCCCCGGTCCGCGAATCTCCAAATCAACCTCGGCAATCTTAAAACCATCCGTGCTTCCGACCATTGCTGCAAGGCGCCTCTTTCCCTCTTTTGACAGAGGAAATGCGGCAACCATCAAACAATAGGATTGTTCGCTACCCCTTCCGACCCGACCGCGAAGCTGGTGAAGCTGTGCCAGCCCAAAGCGCTCAACATGCTCAATCAACATAATCGTGGCATTTGGAACGTCAATTCCCACCTCAACAATAGTTGTTGCAATCAAGAGATCGATCTTTCCTTCCTTAAAATCACGCATGATCCACTCTTTCTCATCTCTTTTCAAGCGTCCATGCAATAACCCGATCCTTCGATCTTTAAAGATCTCTTTTTTTAGCTCATCATACAGTTCAGTTGCGGCCCTCAGGTCCACTTTCTCAGACTCTACCACCAGGGGGCAGACAACATACCCTTGCCTCCCCTTATTAAGTTCTTCCTCAAGCAGTTTGTATGCCCGATCGCGCTTTTTCCCGTAAAACAAAGACGTCAAAATGGGAGAACGACCCGGCGGAAGTTCATCGATCACGGAAATATTTAGATCACCGTAGAGCGTCATTCCCAAAGTCCGGGGAATCGGGGTCGCGGTCATAATCAGCATGTCGGGCAGTACGCCCTTTTGTCTTAGTTTTGCCCTTTGTAAAACGCCAAACTTATGTTGTTCATCAACAACCGTTAACCCAAGTTTTTTAAAGTGGATGCCGTCCTGAATCAGGGCATGTGTTCCAATGACCAGATCAGATTCACCCGATTCGATTTGATGCAGGACCGCAGTTTTCTCCTTCTTTTTCATGTCACTGGTCAGTAAAACAACCGTTTTTCCCAATTTCTCAAGGTATTTCTTTAGTGTCTGTAAATGCTGTTCAGCGAGTATCTCTGTAGGAGCCATCAAAGCGGCCTGATATCCATGGTCAATGGCAAGCAGAATCGCCATCAGCGCGACGATGGTCTTTCCCGAGCCGACATCTCCCTGTATCAGCCGGTTCATGGGTTTGATATAGGCCATATCTTTCTTGATCTGAGACAATACACGCTCCTGTGCCCCGGTCAGCCTAAAAGGGATCAGGTTGAGAAGTTCCGTCAATAAAGGGCTCGGTCTGCTGAATGCAATTCCGCACTCCTCTTCAGCGCGCATTTTTTTCCGGAGGGCCAGACCGGTCTGAAGCAGAAAAAATTCATCAAAAGAAAGGCGCTTGTGCGGAGGACTCTCCCCCGAGTTAAAAAGGGCGACGTCCCATTCACCAGAAGGGAAATGCAGGTTGGTGATGGCCTTCGAAAGGGGGAGAAACTTGTATTTCTTGATGAGTCCCGGCGGGAGCATCTCGGGAAGCAATCTCATGTAGCGGTTTAACGTTCCCATCATCAAAGACCGAATCTGCCTGCTGCTCAGACCTTTGGTCTCGTGATAAATCGGCACAATACGCCCTGTATGGATTTGAGGTTCATTTTCATCCAGTTTTTCATATTGTGGTGACGCCATTTCAAGACGTCCCCCCGAATAGACATTTACCTTGGTCCGTCCGCTTAACATCACCTTGTCCCCAACCTTGAAGTATTCTTTCAGGTAGGCTTGATTAAACCACTTCGCATGCAAGAGCCCAGTACCATCCGAGAAGGCAACATCAACAATCTTCATTCTTTTACGAGGTGTATCCACCAGAGAAACGGCCTTCACCTCTGCCAGAATGGCCTGCTCCTCCCCAGGGATAAGGGAAGCTATTTTTTTTAAAGCGGTACGGTCTTCATAGCGGAAAGGAAAAAAGTACAGCAGGTCCTCAAGTGTCTCAATCTCCAGTTTTTTGAGCAGCATGGCCCTTACCGGTCCGACACCTTTCACATATTGAATCGGGGTCTCCCAGGGAAAAATGCCTTCACGCTGCACGGGTCCATTTTTCTTTGCTGCTTGAAACATATTTTCTTCTCAAGTTCCCTAAACAAAAAACCGTTCAATAATCTAAGAACGGACACTTGCACACGCACATCGAACGATTAAAATAAAGTCGTTTTTCCTCTCGAGGTGGAGAAGCCTCGCCGCTCTTCGGCGGGGTTCTTCAATACCTAATTTTTCTTGTTCTTAAAGGGGATTTATGGTAGCATGCCATCTGAATTGTTTCAACTTGAACGGCACTATTGCGTAGTAGCTCTACAAAGGAAGGAAAAGTTCAATGGCAAGAGTTTGTGACATTTGCGAAAAAAGGCGACAAGTGGGAAATTCAGTCAGCCACGCAAACAACAGGACAAAGCGCGTCTTCCAGCCAAACCTTCAAACGGTTCGTGCCCTCGTGGGCAAGAGCGTGAAGCGGCTCCGCGTGTGCACATCCTGCATCAAATCCGGGAAAGTGGTCAAGGCCAGATAAGAGGCCGATCTCGGCCTCCATCCACCCCCTCCTTAGTGAAAATAGTATGTCAGTCCTCCGCTGATCACATAATCAGGGGACTCGCTCGTCATACCAACTCCACCCGAAGCGTCTAAAAAGATATCCAAATCCGCCTCATATGAAAATCCACCCGCAAAAACCAGCGTCTCGTTGGGTGCGGCATCATCTACCTCTGAACTGCCACTCAATTCAGCAAAGAGGACAGAATTAGAGTCCCAGAAACCACGTTCAATTCCCAGAGAATATCGGACCTGGTCCTCCCTGTCTTCAAAGGCCGGGTTCCCGATAAGAATATAGCCAAAATTAACATGGACCATCGTCAGGTCGAACTCTTTACTGGCAAGTGCCCATATTCCCACATCCGCTTCCCCGGTTGCTTCGGGGCGAAAAAACGCCAGCTTTCCTGCGGATGGAAATTTGATCACAAGCATCCCTGCAAGAGAGAGCGGATTCGCAATCCTCCCCTTTAGGAAACGGACCTTTGTTTTCAATAAAACATCCCCGATATGCTCCAGATGATCGCCCTTGTCTTCAAAGAAGAGATAAGGAAGTTCAAAGTCTATCTCTAAGTTTTGAATCAAGCCATATCGCAATGAGGTATTGAAGGTTATCCCCCGGGTGCCGGCTGAATAGCGATTCGCGACAATACCCGTCTCCAGACGATAGGCCCCTCGATCAACAGGAATTGCACTCTCCGTAGCAAGAAAAGGACGTTGGGCAAGGGTCAAAGCAGGGAGGGATACAAAAAAGAGAAATACCGCCAGGGAGATCCATTCGGGAGTGGTCTTTTTTCTGATTGCGAGAGTCACGTCCGCATTTTACGTAGCATCAATCCCTTTGTCAAGCAATTCAGGGTCTACCAAGGCAAAGGATTGTTCAAACCAACGAGGGAGTCAACCTCCTATTTTATTCTCTCCCGGAACCGGACTTCAGGTCGATCATCTCCGCTGCATGGCGTAATGTGATCGGCGTAATCGTCACCCCCCCAAGCATTCTTGCCAATTCCGTCACCCGTTCTTCCTTCGATAATTCCTTCACCGAGGTTGCGACTCGCTCGCCCTGACTTCCTTTCTCAACAAAATAGTGATGGTCCGCCATACATGCAATCTGAGCAAGGTGTGTTATGCAAAATACCTGATGCCCTTCTGAAAGCCTGGAGAGCCGACGCCCAACGCGTTCCGCAACTGCGCCGCCAATGCCAGCATCGATCTCGTCGAAAACCAGAGTCGGAACAGGATCAACTTCAGCGAGAACCACTTTAAGCGCAAGCATAATCCGGGACAGTTCTCCCCCAGAAGCAATTTTTGTGATGCCTTGAGGAATCTCTCCAGGCTGGGCAATCAGAAACTCAACCCGCTCATTTCCCGTCTCGGAAAGGGGAATTTCCTTTAAAGAAACATTGAATAGCGTTTTTTCCATCCCCAACAAGCCCAATTCTTGCTGTACCTTCTTTTCCAAGGCCTCTTTTACTTTCGCCCTTCTTCGTGAGAGGAAAGCTGCCTGTACACTTAAATTGTCCTCCATTTCATTCAATTGCGCGTCAACATCCCTGAGGCGTTCCTCGACCGTCAAGAGACGATTCAAGTCCTCATCAAGACCTTCCTGATAAGCAAGAATTTCTTCAATTGAGGAAAGACCATATTTTTTCTTCATCCTCTGGATCAGATACAGGCGTTCTCTCACCTCCTGCAAGCGCTCCGGATGATGTTCTACATGCTCCAGACGGTCTCGCAAGGAAATTGCCAGTTCCTTCAGTTGAATCTTTGAAGTTTCCACGAGTTCCATCTCAGAAGAAGCATCTTCCGTCGCATCATGCAAACCCTGAACGGCCCGTTCTACCTCATCCAATAGGTTGAAGACACCACCTTCCTCTGAAAGCCGAGCATAAGCCTGTTCTGACAATGACACAATTCCCGACCCATTCTTCAGGAGCCTCTCCTCTCTCTCTAAAGATTTTTCTTCATCCGGATCAAGCTTCGCGCCTCTGATCTCTAAGAGTTGGTGCTCAATGAAAGATGCCTGTCGTTTCCCTTCAAGCGCTCTCTCCTCCAGAGCGGTCCTCTCCTGGCGGAGAAAAACCCAGTCCCGATAAGAGGATTTATAACGAGAACGTTCTTCAAGAATTTGACAGAAACAGTCTAGGAGAAAAAGGTGATGGTTGGTATCGGCGAGGTTATGGTTTTCCTGTTGTCCATGAATTTCAACAGATTTTTGACCGATCTGCTTTAAAGAAGAGAGGTTTGAAAGGGAACCATTGAGATAAACTCGGTTTTTCCCGGATCGGGACAAGACTCTTTTGAGAATAAAATAATCGACTGGATCGTCAGTAGGAGAGGAGTGCGGGGGTGGATCAAAACGGGCTTCCAGGGTCGCCTCGTTCACACCCTGGCGGATGGCTTCGCTCGTAAACCTTCCCCCTAGAATAAGCGCGAGCGCTTCAACAAGTATTGATTTTCCGGTTCCCGTTTCACCGGTAATGACATTTAATCCCCCATCAAAACAAAGAGAGACTTCATCAATAATTGCATAGTCCTTGATTCGAAGTTCTCTAAGCATACTCTTTAAATATCAGTCACTATTCAGTACATCCCTCTTTGGCTTCGTGAGACCCATTCCTCCATGGCGGCGTTGCTGTGGTGCTCAAATCCTCGCGTATACAACATACGCTGTGGTTCTGCGCTCCTCACGCCTTGCCCTGAAGAAAATAGTAGAATGTGAATAGTTATAAATATCAATTAGTTTGATATAATAGCCTCAATCTTTTCTTTAAATTTATTCTTTGATGCGGCGCCAACCATTTTATCGACCAGCTTACCTTCTTTAAAAAAGAGGAGCGAGGGAATTCCCATAATCTGGTACTGGCTGGATATATCCGGACTTTCATCCGTATTCAGTTTGCAGACCTTCAGGCGTCCGCTATACTCTACTGCCAATTCGTCGATCACAGGCGCGATCATCTTGCATGGACCGCACCATGAGGCCCAAAAATCAACCATAACAGCCCCGGAATGCTTCAAAACCTCTTCTTCCCAACTTTTACTCGTGACATCTACTGTATTCCCCATCATATCTCCTTAAGTAAATTTCTCATCAGGCCCGCAGCAATTGGAGGTCATTTTATAGAGATCGAAGACCGAAGTCAATCGTCAACAAACTGAAAGAGAGCAAAAACAAAGAGGCCCCCCCGGAATATTACGGGGGGGCCTCCAGAGCGAAAGATCTTTCTTCTCAACCACGATCTCCGAACTCTTTTCTTACATCATACCGCCCATGCCGCCCATACCACCCATGCCGCCACCGCCTGGCATCGGAGGCATGTCCGATTTTTCTTCCGGAAGATCAGCAACCATCACTTCAGTGGTCAGCATCAGGCCGGCAACGCTTCCGGCATTCTGCAGGGCCGTTCGCGTGACCTTGGTCGGATCAATAATCCCGGCCTTGATCAGATCAACATAGGTACCCGATCCTGCATCATAACCGAATGCACCCTCACCCTTCTTGACCCGCTCAACAACCACGGAGGCCTCCGCACCGGCGTTCTCGGCAATTTGACGAATAGGCTCTTCAATCGCCCTTCGCACAATATCACCACCAACCTTTTGGTCTCCGGTGAGCTTCAATTTATCAAGTGTGGGAATACAACGGATTAACGCAACACCGCCACCGGCGACAACACCCTCCTCAACCGCCGCTTTCGTGGCGTGAAGCGCATCCTCAACCCGTGCCTTCTTCTCTTTCATCTCAACCTCTGTTGCAGCACCAACATTGATCACGGCAACACCTCCAACAAGCTTGGCCAATCGTTCCTGAAGCTTCTCCTGGTCATAGTCAGAGGTGGTCTCCTCAATTTGAGCCTTGATCTGTTTCACCCGGCCCTGAATCTTGGAAGTCTCACCGGCACCTTCGATAATCGTTGTGTTGTCCTTGTCGATGGTCACCCGTTTTGCCCGGCCCAAGTCGGAAGCCTTAACATTTTCCAACTTCAGACCAAGGTCTTCAGAGATCACCTGCCCACCGGTCAAGATGGCGATATCTTCGAGCATCGCTTTTCTCCGGTCACCAAAACCCGGGGCTTTGACGGCCGCAACATTAAGCGTACCGCGAAGCTTGTTGATCACCAATGTCGCCAGGGCTTCTCCTTCGATGTCTTCAGCAATAATCAGAAGAGGTTTTCCCGCTTTGGCCACCTGCTCAAGAACCGGAAGCAGATCCTTCATCGACGAAACCTTTTTCTCATTGATCAGGATATAAACATCTTCAAGCCCGACCTCCATCCTCTCCGAATCGGTTACAAAATACGGAGAAAGATATCCGCGATCAAATTGCATCCCTTCGACAACATCAAGTGAGGTATCCATGCTCTTGGCCTCTTCGACGGTGATGACACCATCTTTTCCGACCTTTTCCATCGCCTCGGCAATAATATCGCCGATGGTCTCGTCATTATTTGCCGAGATGGTTCCAATCTGGGCGATTTCTTTCTTTGTCTGACATGGCTTGGAACTCTTTTCAAGGTCTACAGTGACCGCTAAGATCGCCTTATCAATCCCTCTTTTGAGATCCATTGGATTTGCACCCGCCGACAGATTTTTGACCCCTTCTCTGTAAATCGCCTGGGCCAGCACGGTCGCCGTTGTCGTACCATCTCCGGCAATATCCGAAGTCTTGCTGGAGACCTCTTTCACCAACTGGGCACCCATATTCTCATATGGGTCTTTGAGCTCGACCTCTTTCGCAACGGTCACACCATCCTTCGTGATCGTCGGGGCGCCAAACTTCTTGTCGATCACCGCATTCCGACCCTTCGGACCGAGCGTTGCCTTCACTGCATTGCTCAGCTGATTCACACCTCTCAAAATAGACGCGCGAGCGTCATCACCAAACTTTATCTGCTTTGCCATTCATTCCTCCTTCTAAAGCGCGTTGAACCTGCTAATGTTGCTCTAACCAATAATCCCCAGGATATCCTCTTCTTTCAGAATAAGATAATCCTGATCATCCAATTTAATCTTGCTACCGGAATATTTATCAAAGAGAATCGTATTTCCAATCTTCACCTCTTTGACCTCGCTTCCGATTGCCTCAATGTTCCCTTGCTGCGGTTTTTCTTTTGCGGCATCAGGGATATACAAGCCACTGGACGTCTTTTCGGGCTCATCAGAATAACTCACAAAGACCCTATCCTTAAGTGGTTTAAATTTCACCGATGATTTTGTAGCTCCTGACATATTTCTCCTCCTGGAAGCAGATTTGTTTGAACAAAGACTCACTTTGTTCTTTCTATCTATAAGTCTTGAAAAAATTCAACCCCGATTTAGACACCTTTACCTAAACTATAGGGCTCATTTTGGCACTCTCACCTATCGAGTGCTAATATCTTATATAATAACGAGAACCGCCAAATCAAGTCCCTATTATTATTTTTATTTTATATTTAATTAAAAACAAGTAATTCCAATAAGTTACGTTAAATAATTCCTGATATTTTTGTGCCGATTCAGAAGAAGTGGATTTGATTTAGGGCAAGGCGTGACAATCCAGTTCACGTATTCATAGTGAAAGGACATTTTAGATCCATGAGCGATCAGGGCTATTTACTTGAAAAGACCGTCTACCGCTCTCGATCGAATATTGCCATGGAAGTTTAGAGGGACGGGCTGATTTGTTCGCTATTTTTTCACAGACAATCTGGAATCTATTCCCTTAAATATTTTCCAGCTTTTCAATAGATCAACCGCTTTTTTCAATTGCTGATCTTCTTGCTCAATCCGGAGATCTGATCCGCTTGTTTTTTCAGCAGGTGGGATTAAAACAGGTTCTTCCGGTTGTGATTCACTTTCCAAATGCCTTTCCAGATCTTTTTCACGAATAATCTGCCTGTCTTTTATCTCGCTGATTTCGGCCGGCACGACGACAATATCCGGATCAATCCCCCGGTTCTGGATGGAACGTCCCTTCGGAGTGTAGTACTTTGCTGTTGTGAGGCGCAGGGCAGAACCATCCGACAAGGGTAAAATTGTTTGGACCGACCCCTTTCCAAAGGTCGGCGTCCCCAATATCACAGCACGTTTCCAGTCCTGTAAGGCACCCGATACAATCTCTGAAGCACTTGCACTTCCTTCGTTGACCAGGATAATTAAGGGCATTTCTCCGATCGAATTGGTTCGGCTCGACTTGTATTCATCTTTCCTGCCATCTCGAGACTTGATTGAAACAATTATTTTCCCGCTGTCCAGAAATTGTTCCGAGACATCCACGGCCGAATTCAGCAGGCCGCCCGGGTTATTCCGGAGATCCAGTATAAGGGAGTGAATATTCGCCTCCTTTAACTTGGAAATGGCCGTCCGCAAATCATTGGATGTCTTTTCCTGAAACTGTGTAATCCGAATATAACCGATCCCGGGCTCAAGGACTTTCGACTTCACACTTTTGATCAAAATCACCGCCCGGATTAGTGGAAAAATAAGCGGATCCGGCTTCGTATCCCGTTCAATCGTCAGGACCACTTCCGTTCCCTTCGGCCCCCGCATTCTGGAAACAGCATCAAGCAGGGTGGTTTCTTTCGTAAATTCATAATCATCTACTTTAAGAATAATATCTCCGGCTTTAATCCCGGCTACATCGGCAGGCGTCCCCTCAATCGGGGCAACCACAACCAAGCGGTTCTCCTTGATACCAATTTGAAGCCCGAGTCCTCCAAACTCTCCTCTTGTATCCACCTGCATTTCTTTATATATCGTCGGCGGCATAAACGTCGAATGGGCATCCAGAGTATTCAGCATACCTTTGATCGCACCGTAAATGAGTTCTTTGTTATCGATCGGCTCTACATAATTCCTTTGAAGTGCGGAAAGAACTTCGGTGAAGACCTTCAGTTCTTCATAATCATCCGTTTCTGCCGAAACATTTGTTTCAAGTCCCTTCCCCGCCATAAAGCTCACACCGAAAATTCCGATGATGGCCATAAAAAGAAGCGTGGTTCCGACCCTCTCTTTAAATTTCATTGTTCATTCCTCCCTCAGCCTTCATTCCGCCGTTTCAAAGGCATGCGACGAGCCTTCAAACTCCATTCTGATACAAAATACAGTCACCGTCAAGAGTCTGAAGAAAACTCCTCAAAAAGATCGACAAAACCTACAGGAACCTACCTCCTCTTCCGAAGCCATTTCAGAGGATTCATCGGTTTACCTTGATGCCTTATTTCCAAATAAAGTTTATTTCCCCGTGAAAGTCCCGTCCCCCCAATCTCTCCTATCACCCGATCCTTTCGGGCCTGTTCACCCACCGAAACCAACAGTTTTGATAAATGTGCATAGATGGAGTAATAATTTTCACCATGATCGACAATAATAACGATCCCATAACCGCGGAACCAATCGGCGTAAATAATGACCCCATCAAATATTGCCCGGACCTCTTCCCCCTTCGATCCTTCAATTTCAATGCCCTTACGATATATCATTGTATCAAATCTTGGATGTTTTTGACGGCCAAAACGGCTGACAACGCGCCCACCGTTCGGCCAGTTCAACTGACCCTTCTTCCGCGAAAACCTCCTTGAAGGGCGATTCTTAAAATTCTTCTGCTTAAGCTTAAGCGCCTCAATCATCCCCTGAAGTTCCCGAGAGGATTGATTCAGTTCGGTGATGGCCTTTTCATACGAGGCCCGTTCGGTCTGAACACGTGATAACAATCGACTTTTTTTCTTCCGCTCTGATCGAATAAGAGAGATTTGCTGACCAAGGGCCTCCTTATCCTGAATAAGATGCTCCTTGGCTTGGGATAAACTCCGGTTATTCTCATCGAGGTCGGCCCTTTTTTTCTTAAACTCAGAAAGAAGTTCCCCTTCTTTTTTGGCAATTGTTTTTAAGTAATAAAGCCTCCTTAAAAAATCAGTGTAATCCTCAGCGGCAAACAAAATTTTGAGCTTTCCGTTTTGCCGTTGTTGATAAATTGCGCTAAGATGTGTCGCAATTCCCTTTCTCATTTCTTGGACATCTTGTTCTAAATGGTCACTCTTGTGAGTGAGACTCACAATTTGCGTGTCCTTCTCTTTGATCTTCAACTCCAGCAGACCGCTTTTCCTTTGATGGCTACGATAACGCTGATCGATCTTCTGTAATCTGGAGAGAATTGACTTTTCCCGCCTTTTCGCAGCGCGCGTCTTCTTCTGTTTCCCCTTGATCTTTTTTTTTATCTGATTCAGTTCATTCTTTTCCCTATCAATCTTCTTGTCCAATCCGGGCGATTGTTCAGCCCCGATCACAACAATTGTTTTGACCAGAAACGCCCCAAGAACCATGAGACTAAAGACAACCTTATTCAGCTTATTTCTTTTGAGGTTCACTCTTCGCCTGAAGTCTGAGAAGTTGATTTAATGAAACAAGGCTGCCAATGCCGCCGAACATTCCCCCGGCGACGATCAAACCCACCAGCATACTCACGGGCAGAAAGCGGATATCTTGAAAATGTCCGATCACTCCTCCCAATGACTGAAGGTGTACCTTGGAAAAACTGTACAAACTAAAAAGGATGAGTGTGGCCAAGCCCCCCCCGACAAGACCCATCATAGATCCCTCCATGAAAAAAGGGATCTTGATAAAGCGGTGGGTGGCCCCGATCAACTTCATAATCTCGATCTCTTCCCTCCGATTATAAAAGTGAAGACGGATCGTATTGGCAACAATGGTCATGACGGCAACCGCAAGGAAGCCACCGATACCAAGACCGACAATCTTCATAAAATTCAAAAAAGCGTTCAGGGTTTGAAATAACTCAGAGCCATAATGTATCTCATCCACGCCGGGCAAAGACTTAAAGTATTTGATCATGTTTTGGATCTCTACGGGATCCTGATGATTGGCCTTTACACGAATCTCGAAAGATGCCGGAAGGGGGTTCTCTCCAAGACTTTTCAGGAGGGGTTGATCCTGAAAATAGGCCTTGAATAGTTCAAGGGCCTTCTCTTTAGAAATGTAGTCAAAGGATGCGATACGGTCATCATCGGAAAGCGCTTCCTCAATCTTTTTAATTTTACCATCACCAATAGCGTTATTGATATAAATACTAAACTGGACATTCTCACGCATCGTCCCAATAAATCCCTGAAAATTATAATAAAAAAGTAGAAAAAGACCGAACAGCATGAGGGTGAGACTGAGTGAAATCAGGGAGAGTAAGGCCATGGTCCGATTAAGCTTGATGTTTTCAAGTGCCGCATCAAAAAAATAAAGCAGGCGTTTCATTCGGGAATGCCATCAAAAACAATCTTACCCTTATCGAGGACCAGGACCCGCTTGGCTGCTTTGGACAACAAACGGCGGTCATGGGTTGCAACAACGATTGTTGTTCCGGTTGTATGAATACCTTTTAGGAGATCAACAATATCATTCGAGAGCTCATCATCCAGGTTGCCGGTGGGCTCATCAGCAAGCAATAATCTTGGGCGATTCACCAGGGCTCGAGCGATCGCAACCCGCTGCTTCTCCCCTCCAGATAAAAAGGGGGGACGCTGCCCATGACGATGCTCAATTCGAACCTGTTTTAGAACTTCATGGACTCTTTTCCTGATCTCGAGTCGAGACGCACCCATTATTTCCATTGGGAGAGCGACATTTTCAAATACCGTTTTTCGCTGAATCAATTTATAATCCTGAAAGATAAACCCCATTTTTCGTCTTATAAAAGGGATCTCTCTTTCCTTGAGGCGAGAAATGTTTTTTCCGCCGATCAGGATTTGTCCTTCATCAGAACGTTCTTCACAAAAAATCAGCTTCAGCAATGATGTTTTTCCCGCACCACTTGCGCCGACCAAAAAAATAAAATCCCCTTTATTGATCTTTAAATTGATATCCTCAAGTGCCGGATGCGTTCTGCCATAGTATTTATAGATATGAAACATCTGGATCATTTTCTATTCCGGATCTGACATGAGTCCCCCTGAGAACACGCAGAGTAAGCGTAATCCCCGTACTTCCGGCGAGGCTGGCGAGCGAATAGGATAAAGGAACCTCTGATCAAGTCATGGATTATTTTTTCAGGGCAAAAATGTCTCGCTTCCATGGGGCGAGGTTCTTCAAAACCCCTGACATAACCACCAATGAACCCTTAGACTCTCGAGAATGATACGGCGGGCTCTGCGCAGAATAGAGGCAGTCTCAGCAGACCGGGATCTCGCAATCAGGGCTCTCTGCCCAAGATCGGCGATTGGATCTTGGGGGAAAGCGCATAAGTCGCCTGAAAGACAAGGCCAGAGGCCATAAGCGCGAGCGAGACGTACTCACCTGTACGGTGAGGAGTCCGTTGGCCGATAACTCAGGCGAATGGGTCTCGCGCCAGCCATCGTCGGTTTCTAATTTCGCTATCGCGGAATTAGGGCTCTGACACTAGTTATCATTCTCATCTTTACTTGAAATGTAATCAAGAATCAAATCATCCAAACTCTTCTTCCCGGTCGTTTCCTTCCCCACCGGTTTAGGTAAGGAATCCTCCTTCTTGGCCTTGACTTTGACCTTGATTTCTTCCGTCTTCGGGGCGGGCTTTTCAGGAGGACTCTGAACATCTTTCTTGCGCCGATTTATGCCCTCAGCACGCACAATTAATCCGGATGTCAGATCACGGATCATCCCCTTATGTTGTTCCCGCATGAGTTCCTGAACCGCATCCTTCGGAGAATCGGGTTGAAGAACTTTACCATAGTCCGTTCTCTTGGACGCGTATATCGCACCGGCCTTAAACAACAGCGTTGTAATCACAGGACTGTTTTCACCGCCATCCTCCGTTTGAATATGGAAGATTTCTCCCTTATATTTAATATCTGTGTTGATTCCGCTTATCATCATATCGTGCTTTCCAAGAAATCAAAGGCATTTCGGAAAAGATCCACCTTGTATCTTCCTGCACAGGCCACAACTGCAACAACGTCAAAACGACAGTCACAGGGCCTTACCTTTTTATGGCGGAGGTAACCCAAGGCAACCCGGCTCAACTTCGTTTGTTTTCTCAGGTCGACTGCATCTTGAGGAAGGCCAAAACGAGTTCCCGACCGTGCTTTCACTTCAATAAAAACCAATGTGTTCCCCTCACGCGCAATAATGTCAATCTCTCCTGACTTCGTCCGATAATTCCGCACCAAAAGACGATACCCATGTTCTAACAAATACTGCGCCGCAATATCTTCGCCCTCCTTACCGGTCACAGAATGACACCACGAAATGTCTTTCTGTGAAGAGAGCAAGGCCCCCACTCTCTAATCATTTTTAGATGCGTTGCGGTTCCATACCCCTTGTGAATATTGAACTTGTATTCCGGAAATACTTCGTGGTACTTGCACATCAGCCGATCTCTCGTCACCTTCGCGATCACGGATGCAGCGGCGATACTGACGGAAAGACGGTCTCCATGAATAATCCCCTTTTGATCCCGCCCAAAATCCGGGAGGGTCAATGCATCAATCAAAAGGTAGTCCGGCTCCAATTGCATCTGTGCCACACTCTTCTGCATGGCCCGAATCGTTGCCTGTAATATATTGATCTCATCAATCGTATCGTTATTGACAATACCGACACCGATTGAGGTGGCCTCCCGATTGATCTGTTCAAAGAGGACCTCCCGTTTCCCCGGACTTAGCTTTTTTGAATCGCGGATTCCAGGCAACAAACATCCTGGAGGGAGAATAACGGCAGCGGCGACAACCGGCCCGGCCAGAGGGCCGCGACCCGCCTCGTCAATCCCGCAAACATTGCGAAACCCGAGTGAGGTAAGCGCCCTCTCAAAAAACCCCATTGAAAATAACCAGTGCTCTATGACGGACCTATCTAAAACCGCGTTTAAAACCACCTTAAGGGACCATACAAATCACTCAGAATACACCATCCTGAGTGATGATGCGCCAAAAGGGAAGACTTCTTTACTTGGAGGACTTGGAAGGTCTTACCCTCTCTTTTTCCCGGAGCCGTGCAGCACGGCCTGTCCTCTGGCGCAAATAATAGAGCTTCGCACGCCGGACTGCACCGACCCTGATCACTTCGACCTTGGCGATCCAGGGAGAATGAACCGGAAAAATCCTTTCTACCGCAACATTGTAGGCAACCTTTCTGACGGTAAAGGTCTCACGGTTTCGCGTCCCTTTTCTGCGAATCACAACACCTTCAAATATCTGAATCCGTTCCTTTTCGCCTTCCTTAATCTTTACATGAACACGAACCGTATTTCCAACATTAAACTGCGGAACGCTCTCCTTCAACATGCCTTGCTCCAACCGTGCTATCCGATCCATGATCCCTTTCTCCTTAATTGAATAATTGCCAACATAATTCTTGCGCTATGAACCCTGATCGGTCCGTTCCACTTTCAGTGTTTCTTTACCGTTCTCATCGGAATTCCCATCCGAAAAACGACTGATCCACGCCATTTCCGATTCGCTGAGGGTGGCTTCTGCCAATAAGTCCGGTCTATTTTTCATCGTATTGATCAGTGACTGTTCCTTTCGCCAGGCCCGAATCGCAGCATGATTTCCGGAAGAGAGTACCCTGGGAACCCGCATTCCTCTGAATTCCGAAGGTCGCGTGTATTGGGGATATTCGAGAAGAGAAGACGAAAATGATTCCTCTACAACGGAGCGCGGATCTCCCAGCACGCCTGGAACAAGTCTGGCGGAAGCATCAATAATAATCATTGTCGCGACTTCTCCTCCGGTGAGGACGAAGTCGCCGACCGATACTTCCTCAAGGGGCAGCCCTTCTTTCACCCGTGCATCGATTCCCTCGTAATGACCGCAAATAAAAACAAAACGACGCGTTTCTTTCGAGAAGGATTCAGCCATCCTCTGGTCAAAACGCTTTCCCTGCGGTGAGGGCATAATCACCCGGATCTCACCGCTCTCTTTTCGGATTGCGTCCACAGCAGCATAAATCGGTTCCGGTTTCAAAACCATCCCGGGACCCCCACCATAGGGCGTATCGTCCGTCATACGATGCTTATCTGCCGTAAAATCCCTTAACTGGTGGACCCGAATCTCCAATAGCTGGCGTTCCTGCGCCCGCTTTAAGATGCTTTCCTGAAAAACAGGCAACACCATTTCCGGGAATAAGGTCAGGATGTCACAACGCATCATTCGATGAGTCCTTCAACAGGAATAATAACCATCCTGTTCTCTGCTAAATCAACCGACTTTACAAATTTTCGAAGGGCCGGGATCAGCACTTCACGCTTTCCGGATCTAACCGCATAGACATCATTGCTTCCCGTCTCGTAAATCTCTTCCAATATGCCCAGGCGGGTGCCGTCTTCCAAGACCACTTCCAGACCAGTCAATTCGCTGTGATAATAACTCCCCTCCGGCAGGGGAAGCCTTTCCTCCTCCGGAATCTGGATGAAGGCCCCTTTCAAAAATTCCACTTTCTCAATGGAAGTCAATCCGGAAAAGCTGAGGTAAACATAACGCCCATACCTTACCCGATCGATTCGAATCGCTTGATGCCGACCTTCTGAGGTTTCGACAATCACATCGGTCAAATGGTCAAAGCGATTCGGGATATCGGTCAGCGAAAAGATCTTAAGTTCTCCGCGCAGTCCGACCGGACCTAGAATTTTTCCGATTGTGATGTATGCCCTCGACAATCTATTCCAGGATTTCGAGAACGCATCTCTTGCCGATCTTGGTGCCTGCAGCATTCAAAATGGTCCTCATCGCCCTGGCCGTCCTCCCCTGTTTTCCGATCACCTTCCCCAAGTCTTCCTGCGCGACGCGAAGTTCAATAATCGTCGTCTTTTCACCTTCGGTTTCTCTCACGGCTACATTTTCAGGCCTGTCTACAAGTGACTTTGCAATGTATTCGATCAGCTCTCTCATCGTCATCATCCCCATATACTGTGTATGACATTCTCGGCCACGATTGAGAATTTCCAACAGGACAACTTCTTTTTGATGTTGAACGTGTCCCCTATGCGTTCGACTCCTTTAATTTTTTAAACAATTGCACCTTACTGAATATCGACTTCACCGTATCAGAGACCGTGGCACCCTTTTTCAGCCAATGGATCGCCTTTTCTTCCTTGACCTGTATCTTGGCTTCGGCCCCCAATGGATCGTAAGTCCCCAGAATTTCGATAAACTTCCCGTCTCTCGGCGCCTCAGAATCCGCGACCACTATCCGGTAAAAAGGCCGCTTATGTCTTCCCATTCGAGTCAATCTAATCCGTACTGCCATGCACTACCCCCTTATTATTATCATTTAAACATTCAGCCGGATCAATATCCGGACATCGTTCCATACCATTCAGCATGCCCGTATTTTTTTTATGGCAAGGCGCGGGGAGCGCAGAACCCGGAGCGTATGGTTTATACGTGAGGATTCGAGCACCACAGCAACGCCGCCATGGAGAAAAAGACGGGCATGCATCATCCAAAGGGCGACATCATTTGCCCTAGCCCCTTCATCTTACCGGAAGTCATCCGCTTCAACATCTTCTTTGCCTGATAAAACTGCTTAAGAAGACGATTGATATCCTGAACAGAGGTCCCGCTTCCTCTTGAGATTCTTTTCCTTCTGTTCCCATTGATAATACTCGGAACGCGTCTCTCTTTATGGGTCATCGATGAAATAATGGCTTCCACATGCTTCATCTCTTTTTCCATCTTACTCTGGTCAGGAAGAGATTTCATATTCTTCGCACCCGGAATCATCTCCATTATCTTTCCCATGCCCCCGATCTTCTTCATCTGCTTGACTTGTTGTGCAAAGTCCTCAAGCGTAAACTCTTCCTTCCGGATCTTTTTCTCGAGGATTTCGGCCTGTTCTTTGGTATAACTCTCTTCGGCCAATTCGACCAAAGAAAGAACATCGCCCATCCCGAGGATACGAGAAGCCATTCTGTCCGGGTGAAAGGGTTCAAGATCCTCCAGTTTTTCTCCGGTCCCGATAAACTTAATCGGCGCGCCCGTCACAGACCGAATGGACAGGAGGGCCCCGCCCCGCGCATCGCCTTCCGTCTTTGTTAAAATAATCCCGGTTAGGCCAAGATCCTGATGAAATTTCTGGGCGACATTCACGGCAATTTGACCAGTCATTGCATCGGCCACAAATAGAATTTCATCCGGGGAGATGCCGGACTTCATCTGAACCAACTCCGCCATCAAGGCCTCGTCAACCTGCAATCGGCCCGCCGTATCGAAGATCACCACATCGAAACCTTCAGTTTTGCCTCGTACGGCCCCTTTTTTCATCACGGCGACAGGGTTCTTTTCAGCCCCCGGTTCCATAACCGGAATATCCAATCCCTTTCCAAGCGTTTGCAGTTGGGACACTGCGGCAAGGCGCTGTAAATCTCCCGCGACCAAGAGCACCCGCTTTCCTTCCCGCTTAAAGCGCCGTGCCAATTTCCCGGCAGTGGTCGTTTTTCCAGAGCCCTGAAGCCCGACCAGCATGATCAATGTCGGAGGCTGCGAAGAAAGGGCGATGGTCTCCCCCTTTCCTCCCATCAGGCGGGAAAGCTCTTCCCATACAATCTTGACCACCTGCTGTCCAGGGGCCAAGCCCTCAAGAATTTCTTTTCCGACCGCTTTTTCGCGAATCCATTCGATAAACGATTTGGCCACCTTAAAATGGACATCCGCCTCCAGCAAGGCAAGGCGGACTTCCCTTAGGGCCTCATCGATGTTCTTCTCGGTTAAAAGACCTCGTCCCCGGATCTTTTTGAAGACCGCATCAAGCTTTTTTGTCAAATTTTCCAACATGATAGAGCAAAAACCTCAAGACAAAAAAATCCTCTTAATTCTAAAGCAGTCCCATTTTGAAGTCAAGATATTTAAAATAGACGAAGTGGCTCAAAGAAGAGGGTTCGGGGGGGGGGGATCCATTCGGGGACATAAATTAATGTAAAACTGTCTTGCTAACACGTTGAGCTAACCCGCAAGCCAACGATGCAGCCCGAAGGCCACAAAGTGTAAACGAGTCGGGTTGAGCGCCGTGTTAGGGCATTTCCACACCCACTATCGATTCTTCAATCTTCATCCCATACCATCTGTTTTTTATCAATTCTTGTATTGAAGATATTATTAGATTTGATCCGTATTGAATTAAATTAAAAGTTACAGATAAATCTTCATCTATCCTATTGTCTATATGTTGCTGAACTCATTGGATGGTGTATTTGATAGCCACCATGCACTATTGCACAACGGAGATCGTATAGTTTTCTTAAAGTCTTTTTTAATATTCTTTGATCATATCCATCAAATTTCAATAATGAAGATATTCGCTGATATAGGTTAGTAAATCCTTCACCGACTTTAGTTTTATATAACGCCTCCAGCGCATGAAATATCCATATTATTGTTGTTACATCTCCATCCAGACGACACATATGGAACAATGAAAACAATGCTCTTTCTAATGAAGATTCTGCCTTCTGCTTTATACCCAAGTCTAGAACCTTAAACCATTCCAATACGTCTTTTAAGGACAAGGTGGAAATATTGGGCTTCTTTCCGTTTAGAGATGAGTAATATCCTATTTCAAAGTTATGGCTAGATAGCTTAAAATGATTACTGTCATCAGATGATTTAGAACAAATTTTTATATTTAGGCAATCACATGAACCGGGGACAGAAAAATTCATGATAGAAAAAAAGTCGTAATATATACCTTTCAGCAAAAAATCGTGGATACCATCCACACTTAGTTAATTCGTTACTCCCATTTATGACAACAGAACAGGGCACATCAGAAAACTTCTGATAGGAATTCTTGTATACCAGGCCTCTAAATCCCCCTCTTCTTCCAACACCCGGTGAAATCCAATATTTAGTTCCGCATGTTCCTTGACCCGATCTAATACTTCCTTCCAATCAACGCTAATATTTACATGACAGTTTGAATGGAAATAATTTCTATTTCTTAATAATTCTACAGCATTTTCCCAAACAGCTATATCAAGTGAATCAATGTCTTTCCAAGATTCATTTTGGCTGGATCTGGTTATGTTACCAGGTGAAAATATAGTTTGTGTTCCATGAACTTGCGTAGCCCTAACATTATACTAGGCGCCCTATTAGCCTTATAAGTTTACGCCTTTTTTCAGGGATATTAAATTTAGTCCGAAAAGTCAAATAGATAGGAGCTCATCAGGATACAACAAGCAATCAAAGGTGGCTTCTGCTGAATAAGATAACAATCTCAGATCATCAGGTCAGAATAGATCCAATCGGATTTTCCTTGTCTTTTCCATGTTTTCACACCTGATTGCCCATGAGCTCCGAACTTATAGACTTCCAGTCATATAGCCTACCTCCAACCTATAGCAGATTGAAGGGACAGACAATGGAAACAGCATCAATCCCCAGGATGAGATTACGGGGTGAAGAAAATCCTTTTCAAGAACCCCCTTTTTGCCTTATAATCCTTTGTTAATGCTCAAAACCACAGTATAGTGACAGTTGGATCAACATCCCCTCCTGGAAAGGGCACTTTTCTTACATTAAAGGCTGCGTCCTGAAACAACGTCAATAAGACAGGAATTCTCAATCGAATGAGTCAAAACGTTTTTAAAAAACATGCAATGGGCCTTCCCCCGAAACAGGGGCTCTATGACCCCCGTTATGAAAAAGACGGCTGCGGCATTGGATTCGTGGTCAATATCAAGGGGGTCCGCACACAGGATATTATCAAAAAGGGATTCGAGATACTTGAGAACCTTGCGCATCGGGGGGCCGCCGGCTGCGATCCCTGCACCGGTGACGGGGCCGGGATCTTGCTTCAGATTCCACATGCCTTTTTAGACAGAGCAACTTCCGGAATCGGTATTCATCTTCCTCCCGCGGGCGCGTACGGGATCGGCATGGTCTTCCTTCCATCCGACCCCTCAGACCGCCACGCGTGTGAGCAGCTCTTCGAAAAGACAATTATAGATGAGGGTCAACGCGTTTTAGGGTGGCGTGACGTCCCGACCCAAGAAAAGCATCTCGGCGAGCTTGCCCGGAAAACACTGCCGGCAATCCGACAGGTCTTCATCGCGCGGGATGTCCTCGACGAGAAGGCCTTCGAACGAAAACTCTATGTCATTCGCCGGCGGATGGAAAACGCCGTGCGCGCCTCGGCCATTGAAGAAAAATCTTTGTTCTACATCGTCAGTCTTTCCTGTCAAACCATCGTCTATAAAGGACTCCTCCTCCCGGAGCAGGTCCCGCTCTTCTATCCGGACCTCTCTGACAAGGAAACCGTCAGCGCCCTGGCCCTCGTCCACTCCCGCTTCTCGACCAATACCTTCCCGACCTGGCCCCTCGCGCATCCCTACCGCTATGTCTGCCACAACGGGGAGATCAATACCTTAAAGGGAAATGTCAATTGGATCCGGGCGCGACAAGGACGTTTTCACTCCAAACTTTTTGGAGACGACGACCTGGAAAAGCTCTTTCCGATTATCTATGAAGATCAGAGCGATTCGGCCTGTTTCGACAACGCACTCGAATTTCTCGTCATGGGAGGACGATCTCTCCCCCATGCCATGATGATGTTGATTCCGGAGGCCTGGGCCGGCGACCCGCATATGGATCACGACCGGAGAGGATTTTATGAATATCACGCCGCCATGATGGAGCCATGGGATGGACCGGCCGCCGTTGCATTTACAGATGGCAAAGTCATCGGCGCAACCCTCGACCGAAACGGCCTTCGACCTGCACGCTACCTGGTCACGCAAGACGATCTGGCCGTCCTCTCTTCTGAAGCCGGCGTCCTCTCCTTCAAGCCCGAAGAAATCCGAGCCAAGGGCCGCTTACAACCCGGCAAGATGTTCCTGGTCGACACCGAACAGGGCCGCATTATTGACGATGAGGAAATCAAGTCACAGATCGCTTCTCAGAAACCCTATCGCGAATGGGTTGCTTCAAACCGGATCAGCGTCAGCGAACTTCCGGAGCCCCTGAATCTCCTTCAACCGGACCATGCCACCTTACGACAACGACAGCAAACCTTCGCCTACACGATTGAAGACCTGAAGATGCTCATGATTCCCATGGCCGTCACCGGGGAAGAACCCACCGGCTCGATGGGAGATGACACCCCGCTGGCCGTTTTATCAGACGCGCCCCAACTCCTCTTTAAATACTTTAAACAGCTCTTTGCGCAGGTCACCAATCCGCCGATTGATCCCATCCGGGAACACCTGGTCATGTCCCTGATCACGACGATCGGCCCCAAGGCGAACCTTCTCGGAGAGACCCCGGAACACGCGAGGCGGATCAAGGTCCAACAACCGATCTTAACCAACGCAGACATCGAAAAAATCCGGCAGATCTCCGATGGACACTTCAGAACAATCACGCTCAAGATGCTCTTCCTGGCCGCCAAAGGTCCCAAAGAGATGGTTGTTGCCCTCGATAAACTCTGTGAACAGGCCACGGAAGCCATCCAAGCCGGATATAAATTTATCATCCTGAGCGATTGCGGAATCAATGAGGAGTGGGCCCCGATCCCCTCTCTTCTGGCCGTCTCTGCGGTTCATCATCATCTCATACGAACCTCATTGAGAACAGAGGTCGGCCTGATTGTGGAAACCGGTGAGGCCAGAGAGATCTCGCACTTCGCCCTCTTGATTGGATACGGTGCCGGAACCGTCAATCCCTATCTGGCCTTCGAGACATTGACGGATATGGCACGGGAAGCTTATTTCCCAGAAGCCATTGATGAAGAAACAGCGGAAGTAAAATATATCAAGGCCATTAACAAAGGGCTCCTGAAAATATTCTCAAAAATGGGAATCTCCACCGTCCAGAGCTATTGCGGGGCCCAAATCTATGAGGCCATCGGGCTCGATACAGAAACAATCGACCGCTACTTTGCCGGAACCGCCTCCAGAATCTCTGGAATCGGAATAGAGACCATTGCCGAAGAGTCGCTTCGCCGCCATAAGTTGGCCTATCATACCTACCAGCCAGTGCGCCAGCTCGACTTTGGCGGGGAATATCATTATCGAAATCAGGGAGAACGTCACAACTGGAATCCTGAAACCATTGCCAGCCTGCAACACGCGTCTCAGACGAACAGTTATGCCACTTATAAGGAATTCAGCCGCATCGTCGATGATCAATCGAAGCGACGTTCCAATATTCGGGGCCTTCTTGAATTTAAAGAGACAAACCCCATCCCCATCGACGAGGTGGAACCGGCCTCTGAAATCGTAAAACGCTTCACAACCGGGGCAATGTCCTACGGGGCGATCAGCAAAGAGAGCCACGAGACCCTCGCCATCGCGATGAATCGTATGGGGGGCCGCAGTAATACCGGAGAAGGCGGAGAAGACCCGGAGCGGTTCAAAGATGACCGCAACAGCGCGATTAAACAGGTGGCTTCCGGACGCTTCGGCGTTACCACGCATTACCTCGTCAATGCCAAAGAGCTGCAAATCAAGATGGCCCAGGGGGCAAAACCGGGTGAAGGGGGGCAGCTTCCGGGTCATAAGATTGATGAGGTCATTGCGGGCCTGCGTTTTTCGACCCCTGGCGTTACGCTGATCTCGCCGCCGCCTCACCACGATATTTATTCTATTGAAGACCTGGCACAACTTATATATGACTTGAAAAATGTCAATCCGAAGGCGATGGTGAGTGTCAAGCTGGTGGCCGAGGTCGGGGTTGGTACCGTGGCCGCCGGTGTCTCGAAGGCGCATGCCGACCTTATCCTCATTGCAGGGGGTTCCGGAGGAACCGGCGCCGCTGCCCTCTCCTCGATTAAACATGCCGGCCTACCCTGGGAACTCGGACTGGCAGAAACCCAACAGACGCTTGTTTTGAATGATCTTCGCGGCAGGACGCGGATTCAGGTGGATGGGCAGTTCAAGACCGGACGAGATGTCATCATCGGCGCCCTCTTGGGTGGAGAAGAATATGGCTTCTCAACCGCACCCTTGATCGTTGAAGGATGTATCATGATGCGCAAGTGTCATCTCAATACCTGTCCCGTCGGTATTGCCACACAAGACCCTGTCCTGAGAAAGAAGTACAAGGGACAAGCCGATCATGTGGTCAATTACTTTTTCTTTGTCGCAGAAGAGGTCCGGGAATGGATGGCGCGTCTCGGGTTTCGGAAAATAGAAGAGATGGTCGGCCGCAGCGACCTTCTCCGCTCAAAAAAAGTCATCGACCACTGGAAAGGACGTGGAATTGACCTGAGCGCCATCCTCTATCGCCCCGATGTCCCTGATCATGTTGCCCGATACTGCATACAGAAACAGGACCACGGACTTGAAAAGGCCCTCGATCATCAACTACTCAAAATCGCCCGGCCCGCACTCGAACGGAAAGAAAAAGTCCGTGCCGAACTTCCCATCCGAAATGTCCATCGAACCGTTGGGACTATTCTTTCTGGAGAAATCGCCCGCCGTTACGGCCCCGCGGGACTTCCAGAAGACACCATTCAATTCAAGTTTACGGGGTCCGCCGGTCAAAGCTTCGGGGCCTTCTGCGTAAAGGGTCTCACGCTTACACTCGAAGGAGAGGCCAACGATTATGTCGGAAAGGGACTCTCAGGCGGGAAACTCATCGTCACTCCCCCGGCAGCCTCGATTTTCCCCAAGGAAGAGACGATTCTCATTGGAAACACCGTTCTATACGGGGCGACCGGCGGCGAGGCCTATTTTTATGGCATGGCCGGAGAACGCTTTGCCGTTCGAAATAGCGGGGCAACCACTGTCATCGAAGGGATAGGAGATCATGGCTGTGAATATATGACCGGAGGGGTTGTTGTTGTTCTGGGAAAAACCGGGCGAAATTTCGCCGCGGGCATGAGCGGGGGCGTCGCATTTGTTCTGAATGAAGACCATACTTTTGAACGGCAATGCAACTTAAGCCTCGTCGAACTGGAACCGGTCAGAAATATTGCGGACAAGACTCTCTTGAAAGAAACGATCAAAAAATATGAACAATATACAAAAAGTAAAAGAGCAAAGCACATTTTAGAACAATGGGAGATGATACTCCCCCATTTTATCAAAGTAATTTCCGTTGAATATAAAAAAGTTCTGGAGCAACGGAAGGCACAAAAAGCAAAGGAGGCCGCCGGGCGTGGGTGATCTAAAAGGCTTCCTAAAACTTCGTCGGAAAGGACCCAAGCGACGGCCCGTTTCGAAACGCATCAAAGACTGGAAAGAAATATACCTCCCGGTTCTTGATAGCACCCTCAAGGACCAGGGCGCGCGATGCATGGATTGCGGAATCCCCTTTTGCCAGGGAGGAACCGGCTGTCCGGTTCAGAACATGATTCCAGACTGGAATGACCTTGTCTTCCGGGGGCGCTGGAAAGACGCGCTGAAGGCCCTTCACACCACCAATAATTTCCCCGAGTTTACCGGGCGGCTTTGCCCTGCCCCCTGTGAATCCGCCTGTGTTCTCGATATTATTGATGACCCTGTTTCCATACGGGTCATCGAATGGAATATTGTAGATAAAGGTTTTTCAGAAGGATGGATCACCCCGATCGCACCTGAACGGGAAACAGGGAAGAAAATTGCCATCATCGGCTCCGGCCCCGCCGGCCTTGCCGCCGCCCAGCAGCTTCGCCGGAACGGCCACGCCGTGACCGTCTTTGAAAAGGACGATCGGATCGGAGGGCTCCTTCGATACGGCATTCCTGAGTTTAAGATGGAGAAGGCCGTTCTCGACCGCCGTCTTGCACAGATGATCAAGGAAGGTGTCATTTTCAAGACCAATTCCAATATTGGAAAGGACCTCTCCACCGACAGGCTTATGCAAGAATTTGACGCGGTCTGTCTTACAATCGGAGCCATGGAAGCGCGCGATCTTCCAATCCCCGGCCGGGATCTGAACGGAGTCCACTTCGCTATGGATTTTTTAACACAGCAGAACAAGCGGCTCGCAGGTGACACCATTGACCCCATCCAAAGCATTACCGCCAAAGACAAAAGTGTAATCATTATCGGTGGTGGAGATACCGGAGCAGACTGCCTTGGGACCTCCCATCGTCAAGGAGCAAAAGAGATTTATCAATTCGAACTCCTCCCGAAACCGCCGCCTCAGAGATCAGACAAAACGCCCTGGCCCCTCTGGCCTATGCAGCTCCGGACCTCCCCTGCCCATGAGGAAGGAGGAAAAAGAGAGTGGTCTGTTTCGACCTTGAAATTCACGGGAAAGAATGGGAACGTTGAGCAGCTCCACGCCGTCCGTGTAGAAATGACAAAAGATAGCAAGACCGGGCGCGCACAATTTAAAGAAATCTCTAGTAGCACATTTGAACTTCAGGCCGACTTGGTTCTTCTCGCTATGGGCTTTACCGGCCCGGTGAAAGAGGGTCTCCTATTCGATCTTGGCGTTGAACTTTCTTCGCGAGGAACAGTCACCGTCGATGAGAACCACATGACCAATATCGACGGCGTCTTCGCAGCAGGAGATGTAAAACTTGGGGCGTCTCTCATTGTCTGGGCCATCCGGGAAGGGCGTGACGCCGCCAAAGGAATTGAACACTATCTTCAGATGCGCCCTGCCGGGCGAACTAAGTCAAGAAAGATCCAGTCGTAAGAAATCTGAAAAACCACATTTCTATCATGCCCGTGCAAACGGGAAGATAGCCTTTCCATGTAGTTACCCTTTCACCTATATTTCCATTGCTCACGGCAAGGCCGTTCATTGGCACACACACCCCCCTCTTTTGGCGGGATTGACAGGGTTTAAGCGCAATGCTATAAAAACTTTACTATTTCAAGTCCTAACCGTAATAAAAACTCCTGGATTTACTTTCGAGAGTGCAGGTTAATGGATCCCAACTTAGATAAACCCCCGGTTTTCACCCTTCCTTTACGTTATTTTACGCTAAGAAGCCTTAAAAGATTTCGCCTTTCTATTGGTGGATTGGCAGGTCTAATCTCCTCGTCAAAGATGCCTCTTTTGGCAGTCAGTCCGAACAACCTTTTGTTGCGGAGTGTTGAGTTATAACTGAAAGTGGTGTATTGAGTACTTGAAAAAAAGCGGCGTATCTGGTTGATTTGAAACTGCGAATGA
>DUAG01000034.1 GCA_012960925.1 Candidatus Manganitrophaceae bacterium | reverse complement strand
CTATGCGCTCAAAAGGCAGGATGATATCATTTGTTAGCCGATTGTGCGCCGTACCCTGGAGGGTAAGCCCTCAGGGTACGGCGCACAATAAAAAAGTCCGGATACATCTTGAAAAGAGGCTTGACCGGCCTTTTTTATTTTAGTTGACCTAGGCACCAGAGTCTAATACCCTTCCACAATCAGGAATATCCTGAAGAGCTGGATATGACTTGATTGTTTTATTTAGGAAAACCCGTAAAAACGGCGGAACATCCACAGGTTTTTGGTCTCACAATTTTACGTTGGATAGAATGAACAAACAATCACGCGAAACACATTTACGAAGCATCTTGAAAGGACTCAGTTGGCGGTTCGTTGCCACCGGGACGACGATCGTCATCGCCTATATCATTACGGGTGACCCCTCAATCGCTCTGGAGATCGGCGCCATCGAGGTCTTTGCCAAGCTCCTTTTTTACTACCTGCATGAACGCATCTGGCAGTTCCTCCCCAGAGGAACGATCCGACAGATCGAAACGAAGGTCATCCATGAGAAACGAAAGAAACCGCGTAAAGGACGCAAAGGACAAAACGACAAAAACATCGATATAGAATCAAACCCCTAACGCTACCCCTACCGATGATTGTTTCCCACACAGCCATAGGGGTATAATTTCTTATGGACACCATCATCTGGTCCCCCTCGGAATCACTGATCAAAACATCCAATATTTATCGCCTGATGCAACGCCATCACATTGTCTCCTACGCAGAACTCCTCGCCTGGTCCATTCCCGATATCGGTCGCTTTTGGGACGCCGTCATGGTCGATTTGGACATTCAGTGGGAAACGCCCTATGAGGCCGTGCTTGATGCCTCCGAAGGACTTCCCTGGACAAAATGGTTCATCGGAGGTCGGACGAATATCGTCACAAACTGTCTCGACCGGCATATTCCCTCCCGTGCGAACGCAATCGCACGGGAGGGAGAAGATCAGGCCGTTCGGACCGCAACCTATCTGGAGCTGAACCGGGAGGTCTGCCGTCTGGCCGGCGCCCTTCGAAGAGAGGGGATCCGCTTAGGGGATACCGTCGGGATCTACATGCCGATGACCATCGAGATGGTGGCTGTTTTTTATGCCTCCCTTAAGATTTGGTGCCATCTGCATTCCGATCTTCTCCGGTTTTGCCGCCGGTCCGCTGGCCAAACGACTGCGCCATGCCGATGCAAAGATTCTCTTTACGGCAGACGGCACCCTGCGCCGCGGAAAAGTCATCGAGATCAAACACTCGGCAGATGAGGCCGCAAACCACGTCCCCTCCTTACAGCGTGTTATCGTTCTCCCCCGACTGGGGAACAAGATCGCATGGAACGCAACTCGTGACTGCTGGTATCGTGGTTTTATTGAGCAAGGCTCTACTGAGAAGAGGGCGACTCTTCCTGTAGACGCCGAGGCCCCCGCCCTCATTCTCTATACCTCCGGAACGACCGGACCCCCCAAGGGATGTGTTCATTCTCATGGAGGCTGCATCGCCCAGATTGGGAAAGAGCTGGCCTATCACTTCGATGTCAAACCCTCAGACCGCTTCTTCTGGCTAACCGATATCGGCTGGATGATGGGACCCTGGATGTTGATAGGAGTTCACATGCAAGGCGGGACGGCCTTTCTTTATGAAGGGGCGCTCACCCATCTCGGGATCTCTCCGACCGCCATCCGGGTCCTGATGCGGGCTGGGGACGAGCCGGTCACCCGGCATGACCTCTCTTCCCTTCGCTTTCTGGGATCGACCGGTGAGCCCTGGGACGACGAAAGCTATCTCTGGTTCTTTGAGGAGGTCGGGAAAAAGCGGCTCCCCATCATCAACATATCCGGAGGGACGGAGATCATCGGTTGTTTCCTCGCCCCCTTGCCGATCACACCGCTCAAGCCATCGACCTTGCGCGGACCGGGACTCGGGATGGATATCGATGTCTTCGACGATGCAGGGAAGCCGGTCCGGGGAAAAACCGGCCACCTCGTTTGTAAACAAGCTGCACCCTCGATGACACGCGGCTTCTGGAAAGACCGGGAGCGCTACCTCTCCACCTACTGGTCGCGCTGGCCAAACATCTGGTTTCATGGCGATTAGGCCAGGATTGATCCGGACGGCTATTGGTTTCTGCACGGACGTTCGGACGATACGATGAATGTCGCGGGCCGGCGCGTCGGACCGGCCGAGATCGAGTCGGTCCTCATCGCACACCCCAGCGTTTCCGAAGCAGCCGTCATCGGCGTTCCCGATACCTTGAAAGGCACGGCCATCATCTGCTTTGTCGTACTCAAGCCGGACCATTCACCCAATGCAATCGGCCTGAGAACGGAGATCATCAAAGTCTTGGGGAAGACCTTCCGTCCAAAAGCAATTGAATTTGTTTCCCAACTCCCCAAGACAAGGTCTGCAAAGATCGTCCGGCGACTCATCCGGGCAAAATATCTCGGTGAAGTTCTTGGAGATCTCTCGTCAATAGAAAATCCCTCCGCTCTTGAAGAAATCCCACAACCTTCCAGGGCAAGATAAGGCAGGACGCCATCCCTAATTCCGAGATTACGGAATTAGAAACCGCCGATTCGCCTAAAATTACTGCGTTATCGGCCAACGGACGCCTCACCGTACGGATGAGTACGCTTCGGTCGTCCTTAATGGTCTCTGGCCTTGTCTTTCAGGCGACCTGACGGTTTGCCCCAAGATCAATCGCTGATCTTGGGGCCACCTGCCCGGTTGCGAAAAACACGCCAATCCTGTAAAAATGGGCTATACAGATATAGGGAAGGGCTTGGACAGAATAAAGGCATTTTTTAAAACATCTCTCATCGGTGGCCTGGTCGTCATTCTCCCTGTCGCCATTCTGCTGTTTGTCTTTAAGTCTATCTTCGGTTTTGTGACGGATATTATTCACCCCTTAACCAACCTCGTCATGGCACAATCCGAGGTGCAAAGGATCCTGGCAGATATCGTGGTCCTCGCTGTCATCCTGGCGGGCTGTTTTTTTGTCGGACTCTTTGTCCAAACCTCCCTCGGCACATGGCTTTATGACATCCTCGAAGAACGCCTCCTGAAAAAAGCCCCCGGCTACACCCTGGTGAAGGAAACCGTTATCCAGTTCATCGGGAAAAATAAGTCTCCCTTTTCCTCCGTCGCCCTGGTGCAGATTTTCGGCAATGAAACGCTTGTCTCGGCATTTATTACCGACACACATACGGATGGAAGCTATACCGTCTTTGTTCCCACAGGTCCCAATCCGACCTCCGGAAACATCTATCATCTGAAAGGAGAATATGTCCACCCCGTCGATGTGCCGGTCGAAGATGCCATGCGATCCATTATCAGTTGCGGTGCCGGATCTTCACGGCTGATCAATCAGTATAAAAAAAAACCGCTCTCATCTTAAACGGGTTGAAAATCATCTTTTCGCTTGACAGAAAGGCTTTTTTACAAAATAATGCTCCGATGGATTATTTTAGGTTGCGACCATTGAAACCAGCCTCTTCCGCCAGGGCCCTTTCCCTGATGGGCATCTTGCTGGTGCTTGCCCTCGTTGGCTGCAGCGACATCAGCAACCCGAAAATACAGGATATCACCGCCACAAAAGGGCTGGATGGAGATAAGGCCACGATCTTCGTCGCCAACACAGGCGACGGGAGCCTGATTGCCTTTGATCCTCAACAATTCAACCTGACCGGTACAGTCGCCGTTACAAATAATGACGTTGGAATCGTGGGGTTTGACACACGCTTCACGAACGAACTCGCCCCCGGAAATACATTCCAGGTTGGCGGACAGACGGTCCGCGTCTTAAATATTATAAACAACACCAATCTCACACTAACCGCTCCTTTTCCCGGAACAACGACTTCAGGACTCAGCCCCTCCTGGACGAACGTCCAGGGTAATGTTCTCCCTCTTGTTTCCGAAGGCAACATCGCTCCCAGCCGTCGCTTTCCAAAATCTATGGTCGGCCCCATGGGTCTCTTCCTGGATATTGATTCTACCAGCACCCCGCCCCGCAACACCCTTTATGTTGCAAACGCGAATGGAAATTCAATTGATATTTTTGAAGACGTGGATACTCAAAATTTCGATATCGGTTTGGCCATCCCCACACGAAGCATCTCCGGTCGAAGAACCCGACTCGATCACCCTTTTGCAGTTTCCTATGACGCCACAAACAACCGACTCTATGTCGCAAACCGAGACGGAAGTTCCATCCTTCGTTTCAACGATACCCCCATACCGTCTCTGAAAGGCGATATCACCCCAAGCGGCGTCCTGGCGGGTTTCGAAACAACCACGATCTTTTTTCCAAGGGGCATCGCCGTCGATACTGGAAGAGACATCCTTTATATCTCAAATGTGGGGAACGATTCGATATTGGTTTACGACAATGCGAGTAATGCCGGTGGCTTGCCGGCAGTATGTTTCTCAGTAAACCAAGACCCGCCACTCGACGTCAGCCTCTGTAAAAGACTGCCTGATCGCCAAATTGCCCCACATGACGATCTGGGTCCTGATCCAAGTGCACCCGACCCAAACAAGATTGCCGGACAGCTCGATATTCCCTTCGGGATTTTTATGGATGAAGGGAATAACCGGCTCTATGTCGCCAATACCGGATTCAATCAGCCCGGTATCCTCATCTATGAAAATGCAAGTACGCGAGACGGAACGGTCTTCCCGGAACGGGTTATTCTGACCAACAACGATCTGCTCCCGCTAGAATGTACTCCCACGGAGGCGATTCCTTTCCCGGAGGGATGCAATACTTCTCAATTCGGAGTGCCGACCGGAGTTGCTTTCGACACGGTGAACAACGTGCTGTATGTCGTCAACAACAACAATGCCAACAATATCAATCTCCCGGAGAGTGGCAATATCGACAGCACGGCGATCCTGGCCTTCAGTGATCCAATCGCATCGATCGATGATTTGACAAAGTGTCCGGCCACAACAGGACCTACGCCAACGAAAGTCTGTGCGCTCCCACCCGACCGAAGGCTCGGCGGGGATGTCACTTCGAATGAGAACTCCCTGACCAATCCTGTCAGCATCGCTATCGATCCGGATCATGGCGCGATTTATGTCTCCAATCCCGGGGCGGACAACATCTTGACCTTCGCCCTGGATGGGAACATCAACCCCTTTAAGATCAATTCCGGGAACATACTAATATTCGACAAAGAGAAGACTCACCTGGAATCACCCAGCGGGTTTTTTTATGATAAAGCCCTTGATCGCCTCTTTATCTCAAATTTCACAAGCAAAATCCAAACACCCAACCTTCAAATCACGGTATATGATGACATCAGCACAAAGAGTTTCTCCAGTACGGCCCCCAGTTGGAGCCTTCAGGGTTTAAATATCGCCTCTCCCAAGGGAGTCTATGTCGATAAAGGGCGCGAAAAGTTGCTCATTCTAAGCACATCAGGTCTCAAAACCGGGCTCGTGATTTATGATCTGGACACCATCACCGGGTTCCCGACCAATACCAATATCGGCCCGGCGGGAACGACGCTTCTCTTACCGACATCACCGCCACCAACCATCTTGTCTGCCGGACTCACCTCCGACGGCCCAACCGCAATGGCCGTCACCGGAGGAGATGTCTATATCGCCGATAAAGGGAACAACAGAATTATCATCTTTAACCTTGATGACCCTGCAAAAAACCGGACGATCAGCAGCAGCGTAATGGATCGACCTTCCGGACTCTTTATCGATACGATACGTGATATTCTTTACGTCACCAATGTCGGCAACAATAACGTCCTTGCCTTTGACATGGCCAGTTCTAAAAACAGCGGACCCGGCCCTACATTTGTAGATATCCTGCCCGACCGGACCCTCTCGATTGCAACGCTATCCGATCCCATCGCCCCAGTAATCAATATGAACTTGGATCGTCTCTTCTTAATAAGCCGTAGAAATAATTCAATCTTGGTCTTTGATGAGGCCAGTACTCTGGATGGGACCACAAATCCAAACAGAACAATATCAGGGGATAAAACACGCCTCGACTTTGCACACCTTGGTTTTTTTGACAATGGCACCGGAGCACTGCTCTTCCATGATCGGGGAAATGGAGAGACCCTCTTCGTTGGACAGCCTGTCGGCGTCCCAAACAACCCAATCTGCTCCACCCCATCCTTTGAATGTCCGAGAGGGGCATTCCTTGCCTTTGGGACCGAGGGAAAGCTTGCCCCAAGCCGTATTTTTTCAGGTGGCGACCCCGCATTGTCCACCCCTGCCTCGATTGCCCTCGATATTGTAAATGATATCCTTTTCGTTGCAGATCAAGGGGACAATGAGGCAGCGGGAGATGACAGCATCATGATTATCTCGGGTGCAAGTACCTTGGACAGCAACATCTCTTCTACCCCGCCCACCAATATCACAAAGTTTACCAATGCCAACCTTCTGAACAACCCTGCAGGACTCTTTATCGATGTCCCCAATAATCGACTTTATATTGCAAACAGCGGAGGCACGATTGCAATACCCGGCTTCCTATCGGTTCAAGTTGATTCCTCTGTTGTAACAGGAAGAGGGACCTCTTTCGAAACCGGGCCGGACCGACTGTTTCCAGGTGACATCATCACCATTAACAATAAATCTGTGACCGTCGCAAAGATCAAGGATGATTTAACCCTGAGCCTCGTTTCCCGATGGACGGCGCCGACACACCTGGACGATCCAACGGGCATACCAGGACCCATTGGCTATGTCAGCAAGTGCAGCGTGACGGCTCCGGCGACTCCCTGCAATATTCTGGTCTTTGATGATGCCGATCTCTTGGGACAAGGCACCCCTTCTCCCTCCTCTCTGAGCATTACAAACCCCGCATTGATCAGGCCGCACGGCCTGACCGTCGGGCCAACTGGAATAGTCTATGTGGCAAATACCGGAGGCGATTCTGTTCTGATTTTTGATAATATCGGGGCGCTAAAGACCACTCTGGCGGGTGATTTAACCCAGATCGGCCGACCAGTCAATGTCGCTTTTGATGCTACACATGACTTTTTATATGTCCTGAATCTCCTGGACCAGGAAATTCTTGTTTTTGCAGGGGTTTCCACGATGACCGGAGCGGTTAATATTTCACCCGCCCGTGTGATTTCACCGGTCAATAAAGGCATCATCGCTTCGATTGACCCAAACTCTGACACCCAATTCACCTTGACGGCCCCTTACACTGGGCGGACAGCAACCGGCATGACCTATGGACGTGAAGGGGACGTCTTTTCTGAGACCACTACCGATTTCTTTCTCTTCGGAAAGATCAATGTAACGAATGGTTCGACGACAGTTACAGGAAACGAAGATACCTTCCTTGACGGAATCTTAGTCAAAGGAACACTCTTCAGAACACAACTGAAGGTCGGGGATACCATTCAGGTGGGGACCTCTTTATTCACCAGACCGACCGGTCTCTTCCTCGACACGGCCAATGACCTTCTGTATGTCACCGACCAGGTAGCCAATGCCGTCCATATCTTCAATAATGCCAGCCTGGCGGAGGGCGATGCGGAACACCGGTCCATCATCGGCGACAACACGGGTCTCCGCCAACCAAGAGCCATCACGGTCAATCCAAAAACGCCATAATTTCGGCCGTCATAAATTCTCAGAAACAACTCGGATGCAAAAAAAGGGGGAGCGAGGGAAGAACTTCGCGGGCCTTACTTTGACTTAAGAACCATTTCTTCCTTGGGGCGAAGACGTTTTGATTTGAAGTAGGCGCTTAAACCGGCCTTTGCCAATTCAGGCGCCCTGATGTGCCATATCGGATCATTGACAATCATCGCCGCGAAGGCGATCTCTGGATTTTCCAGGGGAGCCATTCCGATAAACCAGCTATAACGGCCTTTTGGGTTCTTGCCCCGGAGCGAGCCGGTCTTCCCGCCGATCGAAACACCTCGAAGGTCCCGGGCCCGCCTTCGACGGCGAAAAGTCTTCCTGACCGTTCCACGCTCCACCGTCTTCGCCATCATCTCCTGGATGTAGGATGCGGTTCGGGAAGAAATCGAACCCGGTAATTCCTTCGGGATACATTCATAGATCTTTTCGCCTTCCGGTCCCAGAACAGAATCAATCATACAAGGGGCCATCATCACACCCTCATTGGCAATAGCGGCTCCAATCAGGGCCGCATGGAGAGGGGAAAGGCCGACCTTTCCAAATCCGGCCGCCGCCCGGGCCAGGCCCATCTCACTCTCTTCTATGATCATGGGGCTCACCTGCAAGGGCTGTTCAAAAGGAATCTGGCGGTTAAACCCGAGACGTTCCCCATAGTCCATTAACATCGGGACATTGAGCCATCGAAGAGCCACCTTGGCAAAAACCACGTTATTTGATTTCGCCAGAGCGCTGCTGAGGCTGCTCTTTAAAAGATCTCGTTTAGGATTATCAGTCCAGTACTTGGGCCGAAGCCGGTTCACATCCCGCCGATACGCGATCTCAGTCCCCGGAAGGGCTTTTTTTTCTTCGATCGCGGCGGCTGCGGTCACCAGCTTAAAGATAGAGGCCGCCGGATAGGTCGATCGGAGGGCAAGATCCTTCGCCTGAGGGTCTCTGGAAGAATGTTCCGCCATTGCCAGGACTTTTCCGGACCTTGGATCTATGGCCACAAATACGCCATAAGGAACCCGGTATTTACTTAAAAACTTTTCTGCAGCCTCTTGAATCACCGGGTCTATTGTATATACCGCAGTCACCCCATTCTCGAAACGGGTTGAATATTGCCCCTTTACAACTTGGGTGAACTCCGGCCTAAAGGATTTGAAGCGAATGGATCCCTCTTCTAGGACCAGAGGGACCTCATCAAAGGGACCCACACTCAACTCCCCCATCACCCAGGTCTCAAGAGCGAGGACGAGTGAAACCCCCAGAATGAGAAGGACCGTCATCCAGGCCCATTTCTTGTCTTCATGCCTTTCGCCCGATCTGTCACGAAAGTAATTCGCAGGGAGAGGGGGAGGAACCCCAGGGTGGCGTCTATTCAATGCGATGTGTTTCCTTCCAACTCTTGAACCCATTCTGACGGCACCTTCATTCTTGGGAACCTGCCAGAATATCGTTCTGTCCGTCCCTTTCCGCGGGTGAAAGGTCTCTGTTTGAAACCCTGATCACCTTCACCTTTGGAACAGCCTTGTTTCGTTTTCTCATACTTTGGTAATAGCCGCGGACAACATCACGGATATTTTCAATCACCTCGGCTTCAGACCGCCCAATGGTCCGGCACCCAGGCAGGGCGGGAACCTCGGCAGAGTAATACCGGGAAGTCTGTGTAACATAAACGTAGTAGCTCATTTCTCCCTCCATCTAGAAAAGTGAGTATTGACTACTGAGGACGCGGAACACTTATCAAGGAACCTCTGAATGAGTCATGAATTATTTTTCAGGGCAAGAATGTCCCGCTTCTGCGTTGCAAATCTTCCCAATAGCCGACTATTCTCTGCGATTTTCGCCTTGAATCGAAACATTTTTATCTCCTGAAAACTCAACTCAGACTTAATCAGAGGTTCCTCAAGTTACTCTTTGGTTCTTCTTCTCTGACCGTTTCTTCCTGTTTTTCGTTCTCCCAGGACAAGGTCCTCTCCAGGCTATGGATAAGAGCGCGGACATTCTCGATTAAGAACCCCTTTTGCCTTTGAATGTTGATCAACTCTCCCTGGAGGTGAGTGACATGCTTCAAGGCCTCGCCCGTAACCTCTTCAGCATGAAGCTCCGCCTGCCGGACAACGAATTCGCCTTCCTTTTGAGCCGCTCCCCGAATCCCATCAATCGCCTTTTGTGCAGTCAATAAGGTGTCGGTCAGTGCCCCCTCAGTCTTCTTTAATTCCAATATCTTTTCGTTCTGCTCCTCCATCTTTTCTTTGAGGGCAACATTTTCATGCAAAATCTCCTCGACTTCATCTGCCAGGCTTTCCAAAAAGGCGTCGACCTCAAAAGGGGGATACCCTCTGAATGATTTCTGAAATGTCATCTGACGAATTTCGAGTGGTGTTATCTTCATACCGCTTTCTCCTTTTACATATATATTTTGCCTGTTTCTGACCTTTAGCCCCTGAGCTCTTTTTCCTTACAAGGGAAAGGCGGATTGGCTCTCACTACCGAAGACGCATCGCCAGACCATAGAGAGAGGCGACCACAAAACTCTTCAAGAACATGATGGACAGAATGACAATCACCGGGGAAAGATCAAGTCCCCCACTGAATGATCCTGTTGCACGCCGGACCGGATAGAGAACCGGTTCCGTCACCTTGTACAAAAATTGAACAATAGAATTATATGGGTCCGGATTTACCCACGAAAGAAGTGCTCTGGCAATGATGAGCCACATATAGAACTGGAGGATCATGTCCATTATCTGTGCCAACGCTGATATAAAATTTCCTGCAACGAACATCCTTACTCTCCTTTTCCTAGTTCCCTGGACCGTCTCGCAGCCGCCTCGACCGCGGAGAGGAAGGCCGCGCGGACATTTGCCTCTTCCAGCTTCTGAAGACCTTCTATCGTCGTTCCTCCGGGGGAAGCGACAAAGTCCTTTAAGCGGGCCGGGTGGTCTCCGGTTTGAAGAAGCAACTGCGCCGCACCCCAGACCGTTTGCACTGCCAGGGAGAGAGCAATTTCTCTTGGAAGGCCGCTTTTGACGCCGCCGTCAGCCATGGCCTCAATCATTAGAAAAACAAACGCCGGCCCGCTCCCGGAAAGACCTGTCACCGCATCAAGATACCGTTCTTCCATGACCCAGGTCTTGCCGATCGATTCAAAGATACGCAAAGCCAATCCAAGGGATTTGTCTCCGACCCCTTTTCCGGGAGAGAGAACCGTCGCCCCGGATTGCACGAGCGCGGGTGCATTCGGCATCGCCCGAATTATTTTTGCTTCCCTCTCCAAACCAGATGCCAGTCTAGACAAGGGAACACCCGCCGCAACAGAGATCAGAACCTTCTTCCCCAACTCCGATTTGACCTCCGCCAATGCGGCATCTACGGCAAAAGGCTTCATTCCCAGGATAATAATATCCCCATCGCGAGCCGCCTCTCTGTTTGATCGAGTGGTACGGACAGCATATTTTTCACCCATCATTTTCAGTCGCTCATCGGAAATATCAGAAGCGATGAGCGCGGAAGGTTTAAACAGTCCCGCATCAAGGACCCCCTTGATGATTGCCTCTGCCATATTTCCAGAACCGAGAAATGCAAGGCGGACCGCCTTTTTTTTTGATTTCCCCTTCACCAATCTATCCCTCCCGTTGCCCGAACAGCGCGGTCCCGATTCTCACCCAGGTCGCCCCCTCTTCAATCGCCACCTCAAAGTCCGCCGACATTCCCATGGAAAAACGGCTTATATCCATTCCGTCACCCAGTTCGCGAAGCATCGAAAAATAGGGTCGCGACCTCTCCGGGTCTGAATGATAGGGCGGAATCGTCATCAAACCCAAGAGGGAAAGATGCGATTGACGTCGTACCATGTTGATCAAATCCGGCGCCTCCTTAACTGAAATCCCGTGCTTACTTTCTTCACCGCTGACATTGACCTGGACCAACACCGCTTGCCTTCGCGAACGCCTTCCCGCTTCCTGAGCAACCTTCTCGGCCAGATGCACCGAATCAATGGAGTGAATCAGGTCAAAAAAACCAACTGCCCTTTTCACCTTATTCGTTTGAAGCGGACCAATGAGATGAAGTGAATTGATCCGCTCCCTGAGTCCGGTTTCCTTAAATTTAGCCACTGCCTCCTGCACCCGGTTTTCACCAAAGATTCTGAGTCCGTTTTTCGCCGCCTCTTCTATTCGTTCTACGGGAATACGTTTTGAAGCCGCGACCAGCGTGATCTCATCGGAGATTCGTCCCGCCCGCTTCGCAGCCCCACGAATGGCCGTCTGAATTCGCTTGAGGGAAGGGGCAATCACCGTCATGGCTCCTGTCACGTCCCCGGGGTCAACATCAGCCCGCTCGTCATATTTCCGATCTTTTTCCCATCCCTGCGGAAGGAATAAAACAGGTTGGGCGCACAGGCGGTGCAAAGACCGGTGTCCTGAATCTTTTCAGAACGAAGACCGGCCTCTACAAGTTGCAGTCTGTTCAGTTGTGTCAAATTGACCCAGGCTTTTTCTTCCTTACCATGGGAAACAAGCTGTTTTCCATACGGAGTGTCTCGTTCGAGTTTCTCCCAAACGTCACGCCCCACCTCAAAACAACAAGGGCCGATCGATGGACCGATCCCGGCAAGAATATCCTCTGGCTTTGAATCATAGTTTGTTTGCATCGTAGCAACCGCCTTCGCAGAGATATTAAGATGCGACCCGCGCCAACCGGCATGAACGGCTGAGACCGCCCTCCGGACCGGGTCAAAGAGAAGGACGGGAACACAGTCTGCGGTAGAAACCGTAATCAGGAGGCCGCTTTGATTTGTTGTCAGGCCATCCCCGGTCGGGATCTCATCAGAGAATTCTCTTCCCGCGCCGTTCACCTCACAAATGGCATCTCCATGAACCTGGCGACATCGCGCAAAAAACTCCGCCCCCCCGAGCGCGGTTATTTTTTGAGAATGTTCGGCCTCCGTCTCAGAGCCTTTCGCGAGCAGCCGGGTTCCAAAAAAGTGGAAGAAGGATTGCCCATTGAATAATGGCAGTTGAATATATCCCTTTCCGTTATTTTGAATCCATTGGTACCCCTGGGCTCTTTCTTCCAGAAGCATCAGTCAGCCTGTTTTCTCAAAAAAGTAGGAACGTCCCATTCATCATCGTCAATCTTGGCACACTCCCTTCCATTCTCTTCCCGGAAGACCTTTCGCAAGTATCCTCCTTTCTCAAAGAGGTTTGGCTCCACTTTCTTTTCGGACCCATTGCTCCGACTTCCGGCCTCCTCACGGTCACGCCCATCCTCAAACCCCGTTGCAATAACGGTCACCTTGACCTCCTCTTTCATCTCTTCTCGGATCACAGACCCAAATATGATATTCGCATCCGAATCAACTTCTCCCTGAATAATCGAAGACGCCTCCGTCAGTTCGTGTAGGGAGAGATCCAGACCTCCGGTCACATTAATGAGAACCCCCTGCGCTCCTTCAATAGAGCTATCCTCCAGCAAAGGACTGGAAATGGCCTGCTGGGCCGCTTCGACAGCACGGTTTTCACCCTTCGCAACACCCATTCCCATGACCGACCGGCCCTTGTGGGACATTACCGTCCGGACATCGGCAAAATCGACATTCACCAATCCGGGCGTGGTGATAAGATCAGAAATCCCCTGGACCGCCTGACGGAGGATGTCATCCACAACAAGGAAAGATTCCTTCAAGGGGGTCCCTTTTTCGACCACATGCAAGAGCCGCTGGTTTGGAATCACGATGACCGTATGGCAACTCTTCTTGAGTTCCAGTACCCCCTCATCCGCCTGTCTTGTCCGCTTCGGCCCCTCAAACTGAAAGGGTTTGGTCACAACACCGACAGTCAACAACCCCATCTCTTTTGCAATATTGGCAATGACCGGTGCGGCACCTGTTCCGGTCCCACCTCCCATTCCGGCGGTCACAAAGACCATGTCCGCTCCGGAAAGGATTTCCTTGATCAGATCGACCGCTTCAAAAGCAGACTCTCTCCCGATCTGAGGCCGGGCACCCGCACCTAACCCTCGCGTGAGTTTTGCCCCCAACTGAACCTTCTGGGCCGCCCTCGATAAATCAAGCGCCTGGATGTCCGTGTTGGCCGAGATAAAATCTACACCCTTCACTCCGGAATGGATCATATTGTTCACCGCGTTACATCCACCCCCTCCAACGCCGACTACCTTAATCCGGGCGGATCCCCCATTCAGCTCTTCTTCATCAAAAAGAAACATTATATCCTCCTCTCATAGAGAATCCCATCCAGATTCTCATGATAAATAATTCATGGAACTAAAAAAATTCATGCGCCCATTGCCTCATTTTATTACCTATACGCGACCACAACCTTCCTTTTCCCACTCTCCGATGTTCTTCCTTGTCCTGATTTCCAAAAGCATACAAATTAAGCCCCACCCCAGTGGCATAGCCTGGACTGCTCACAATATCAATCAGCCCCCCAACACCAACGGGAAGTCCTTTTCTGACAGGAAGGCCGAGAGTCCGCTCGCCCACTTCCACCATGCCGTTAAAGCAGGATGTTCCGCCTGTAATGACAACACCGGAAGCAACCCGATCTTCATAGCCCATTTTTTCAATCTCCCGGGCGACTAAGGTGAAGACCTCTTCCGCGCGCGGCTCAATAATTTCCGAGAGGAGCTGACGGGAAAGGATACGCGGGGGCCTCCCCCCGACACTTGGGACCTCGATGGTCTCATTGTCCTTGACCATATCTGCAGAAGCGCATCCATACTTGATCTTGATTTTCTCGGCATCGGCAGGCGGGGTCCGGAGACCGATTGCGATATCATTGGTAAAATGGCTCCCGCCAATCGGCAGGACCGCAGTGTGGCGGATGCTTCCCTCGACAAAAACGGCGATATCGGTTGTGCCGCCTCCGAGATCAACGACGACCACGCCCAACTCCTTCTCTTCCGGGGTCAGGACCGCCTCGCTTGAGGCGAGCGGTTGAAGAATCATGTCCACCATCTCCAGCCCCGCCCGGTTAATGCTCTTCATGATGTTCTGCGCAGAGGTGACCGCCCCGGTAATAATATGAACCTCCACTTCAAGCCGAACGCCCGACATCCCAAGCGGGTCTTTAATCCCGTCCTGGCTGTCGACGATAAACTCTTGCGGCAAGACATGAAGGATCTCTCTGTCCAACGGAATCGCAACGGCCTTGGCAGCGTCCAGAACACGGTCGATATCAGCACGACTGACCTCTTGGTCCTTGACAGCAATGACCCCGCGGCTGTTAAAACCCTTGATGTGTCCTCCGGCAATGCCGGTATAGACCGAGTGGATGTCCACTCCGGCCATCAACTCGGCCTCTTCGACCGCGCGTTTGATCGACTCCACCGTACTCTCTATATTAACCACCATCCCTTTTCTGAGCCCCTTTGAAGGATGGGTCCCTATCCCGATAATATCGATCCGCTTATCATCTACAATTTCGCCAACAATAGCGCAGATCTTTGTCGTGCCAACATCCAGACCGACCAGAATGTTTTCATGTTTTGCCAAGACGTCCTCCGTTATTGGTAGTCATCTTCTCCCTGTGCCTCCGGGGCAACACCGACGGTCCCCTTGAACCTATTTTCTTCACCGAAAACCCCCTTCTCACAATCGCTTTATCCGAAAATCTCAGATCAACCTCCCAATGAGAAAACCCCCGATCCCGAAGGTCGTTTTCTATCTCCAGATACCGTACCCATCTTTCCTGATAATCTCTCTTTCCAAGGTGAAGGACTCCCTTTCGCACCCCGCTCTTCTCTCCCGTAAAGTGAACCAACAGATCATCCGGGTTTGATAGATCCATCAGAACGCCCGGGCGATTCGCCAGGCTTCGGGCCAGAATGGCGGCATTCGGAAAGCGCTCCCGGTCAAAACGAATGATCCGGGGGAGCGTCTCTGGATAGACCCCTCCCTCTTCCAGGATCACTCCTTCTTCATCCAGAAGGGCCGTTCTTCGCGATGAACCGACGGCGCCCTGAAAGTCAACACCGGCATATTCGACCAGGGCAGGCTTCCGCTCCACAATCATAATGGAAAGCCGGTCCGGGAACACCTTCTTCACCACCACCGACTTCACCCAGGGATCAGACAGCAATTCCTTCCTGGCGTCAGCAAGGTCCAGGTAAAACAGGTTCTCTCCGGTGAGCGCTGCAAGGCGATCCCTTATTCCCGATCCCTTCAAGTGGTGAAGGCCGGACCATCGTATCTCCTTTACGTTGAAGACCGATGATGACATCCCCTGCTTCAGCCCAAGGTAGAGGACAAACAGACCCATACCCAGGAGGACAGACAGGCCCAGCGATTTCCCCATCGCTGCGGCATGCCGAAAAAACTGTCCGCTTCTGTCTTTCTGCCGCCGAATAACCCTTCTTTTTTTTGTTCTTGAGATTGCGTATCCCATGCCAGCCTCGACCCTAGTTTCGCTCTGGGTTCACCTACCCGGTTGATGCTGTCGCCAAAATCTCTTCCACAAGGGCATCAAAGGCGACACCAACCCCTCGCGCCATCTCCGGCATCAGACTCGTCTCTGTCATTCCCGGCAGCGTATTAACCTCTAAGAGGTAAAGGTTCTCCTCAACATCGATCAGAAAATCGACCCGACTGTACCCGCTGCACCCCAAAGCCCTATGGGCTCGAAGTCCCGACGCCAATACCTTTTCATAGAGATCGGAAGAAAGGGGCGCAGGGTAGAGATGTTCCGACATGCCCGCAACATATTTCGCTGTATAATCATAAAATTCTGTCTTTGGCTTAATCTCGATGGCTCCCAGAGTACGCTCCCCCAGGATACCCACATGAACCTCTTTTCCGGAGATAAACTTCTCGATCAATATCCGCGGACCATGGCGAAATGCCTGCTTCAAGCCCTCTGCCAGGCCTTTCGGCTCCGGAACAATGGTCACGCCCACGCTTGAGCCCTCTGAGACCGGTTTCACGACAACAGGAAAACCAAAGGGAAGCTGATCCGAATTAAAAGAGGATTGCGCTTCCTTATGTAAAACAAGATAGGGGGGCACAGACAAACCCTGCGAAAGGAAGATTTGGCGCGAGGCAATCTTATCCATTCCCATTGCGCTGGCCAGCACACCCGAACCTGTGTAAGGGATCTGCATCACATCGAGTAGACCCTGAATCGTCCCATCCTCCCCGTAGCGTCCATGCAAGGCAATAAAGGCCACTTCAATTCCTTCACGCCGCAGAGTGAGCGCGACATCCGGGTCAACATCAATCGCTTTCTGTCGGTATCCAAGTCGGTCCAGTGAGAACGATATCGCCTCTCCACTCTTGATCGAAATCTCCCGCTCGACCGACATGCCGCCCATCAGAACCCCTATTTTCTTTTCCGCATATGCCTTTAAAACCACACCCCGCCCCGTTCCTTTAAGAGGGTCGTCCCTTACAATGTCCCTCGGTCGACAGAATCAACACCGACAACCTTGACCTCTGGCTCCAGGAGGATTCCCTCCACTTCCAGAACCCGCTCTCGGACCCTATGAATCAAATCCAGAACATCTTCCGCCTTTGCGGAACCACAATTGACGATAAAATTGCCGTGCCTTTCAGAAATTTGTGCGTCTCCGCATCGAGAGCCTTTCAAACCACAGGCCTCGATAATTTTTCCGGCATATCCTTTCTCCGGATTCTTAAAGACAGAACCGACACTAGGAAAAGAAAGCGGCTGCGTCTCCCTTCGACGCTTCAGTAAGTACTTCATTTTTTCATCAATCTGTCTCACCGACGCCGGCCTGAGTTGAAAAGAAGCGGAAACCACAACCCCTTTAGGCAAATGCGCTGATCGATAACCGAAGGGAATATCTGCCCTGGAATAAGGCTGTATCTTTCCCGCTTCATCAACTAATGTGAGTTCCTTAAGGACCGCCTCTGTCTCTTCATTCGGAATGCCTGCATTCATGACCACGGCGCCGCCGACCGTTCCGGGAATGCCGATGGCAAATTCCAGGCCGGACAAACCCTTTTCCTTCGAAGTAGTTGAGAGCTTCGGAAAAGAAACCCCCGCCTCCGCGACAAGAAGTCCGGAGCCTTTTTCTTCTATTTGTTGAAGGTGCTTCAAATGAAGGACGACCCCCTTTATTCCGCCGTCTCTCACAAGCAGGTTGCTCCCGCCTCCCAGAATAAACCAGGGAAGTTGATGACTTGAAATCCGATTCATGAGGAAGGCCACCTCTGACACCGTCTTCGGAAAAACCATGACCTCTGCCGGTCCGCCTACTTTGAAGGAGGTATAGGGAGCGATCGGCTCTTTCCAACGAATCTCTCCCGTATAGTCTTCCAGGGCCTCAGAGAGGACACCATTATTCTTTTTATCCAGATTCATCTTCGTCAAAATCATCCTGATGGTGCTTCCTTATTTACTGTCACCCTCATCCCTAAAAATGTCTCCGCCCCATCAAGTAAGAGGCTCCCCAAGCAAACAAAAACATTCCCTGACAATCTTCTCCGCCGAATCAGGATGCCCCCTCCGCCTCGCCGCCTCACCCATCTTCTTTCGCTTTTCCGAATCTAAAAGGAGCGGCTCAATCCGCTCCGCAAGCCCCTGTCCGGACAACATTCGATCAAGAATCATCTCAGAGGCTCCGGCGGAGGCAAAGGCCTCTGCATTCTTCTCCTGATGTCCTCCCGCAAACGGAAAGGGGACAAGGAGGGAGGGTTTACCAATCGCCGCCAATTCTGATAATGTCCCGGCCCCTGCCCGGCTCAACACCAGATCCGCTTTCGCGTAGGTTTCCGCCATGTCATCAATAAACGGCTCGACTCGGGATGAGAATCCTGTTTTAGTATAATCTGAACGAGTCTCCTCCCAGTCAAGCTTTCCGGTCTGATGGATAATAAAAAGTCTGTCTTTCAACTTTTCCAAGTAAGGGAGTGCATCCACCATGGCCTGATTGATCGAATGAGCTCCCTGGCTCCCGCCCAGAATCAAGAGAACCAAGGGATCTTTTCCGGAGGTTAAGACCTCTGGAGAAGAAGAGGCACGGACAATCTCCGGCCGAACCGGCACCCCGAGAGACCGAACCTCTTTTGCACCCAGTGTCTCACGAAGTTCATCAAATGCCACGAAGGCCATATCGACATAGGGAGCGACCAGTTTATTCGCCAACCCTGGGATGCGGTTGGGTTCCAGGATAACCCGTTTTATTCGGAGAAGAATCGCCGCGAGAAGGATCGGACCGGCAGCATACCCACCGATGCCAATGACCAGTTGGGGAGAAAACTTTCTCAGGATCAGCATCGATTGTATAAGTCCAACGGGAATCAGTCCGATCGACTTTATTCTGGAGACCCACCCTTTTCCGACAAGTCCTTTTGCCCGGATAACCTCAAACATGAATCCCTTCTCAGATAAAACCTTCGGCCCAATTCCCTGTGCTGTCCCGATAAAGAGAATCGACATATTCTCCTGCAATCTTTTGAAGGTCTCCGCCAGTGCAATCCCCGGGTAGAGATGTCCTCCTGTGCCCCCTCCGGCAATGACCACTTTCATCCTGCCCTTCTCCCTTTGTATCGTAATCGTGATATTGAGGGCGACTCGGAAAAGCGAGAAGTATTATAAAGTAATCCAACCGCGATGCTGTTCACCAGGAGTGAAGACCCTCCATAACTGACAAAGGGAAGCGGAAGCCCCTTCGTCGGGAGAAGTCCGGTCACAACCCCCATGTTGATCAAGGCAGGAAGTGTCATCATTAAGGTGGTCCCAATCGCCAGCATTCGGGTAAAGGGATCATCCAGCGACAGCGCGATCCTTGTCCCCTTCCACAGGAGGAACACAAAGAGAAAGAGAATCGAAACCGTACCGAATAAACCGAGTTCTTCTCCAATGACGGCAAAGATAAAATCGGTATGGGGCTCCGGCAAGAAAAAAAACTTTTGTCTCCCCTCGCCTAGTCCGGTCCCAACCAGGCCGCCGCTTCCAAGGGCAACATACGACTGGATCATCTGAAAACCGCTGGAAGAGGGGTCTTGCCACGGGTTCAGGAAAGTCTTGACCCGCTGAAGCCGGTATGGAGCCTTCATGACCCAATAAATAAAAAATGGAATCGTCAAGCCCCCGATCGGCAACAGATGCAGCAGGGAGGCTCCGCCGAGAAAGAGAAGCAAAAAAGAAATGAGGACAATCATGGCCGTTGTTCCAAAATCCGGCTCAACCAGGATCAGTCCGGCCACGACACCTATCACGGCCAGCGCAGGTGCCAGTCCATCAGAAAAATCCCGAATCCGCTTCCCCTTTTTCGCAATATAGTGCGCGAGATAGATTACCGTAAAAAGCTTTGCCGCCTCAGACGATTGGAAAGCCATGCTTCCTATCTGAAGCCATCTCTGGGAGCCGTTGATTTTCACACCCACGAGAAGTACCGCCCCCAAGAGTGTGATAATGCAACAGAGCATCGGAATAATCCATGCACGAAGCCATCTGAGTGGAAGTCTTGATGAAACAAGAAATAAAAGTGTGCCGAGCCCGATCCAGACAAACTGCTTTTTTAAAAAATGGGTAGAATCCTGATAGAGTTTTTCCGCAAGGATGCCGCTCGCGCTGTAAACCATGATGATACCCAGAAGAAGAAGAATCATGATAATAACAACAAGCCCCCCGTCTCCCTGGCGAAAAACCTCTCGCTTTCTCCGATGACTACTTGCCATTTCCTTCCTTCCAGAAAGGAGGGAGGATCGTCCTGGTTTTCTCTTATTCGATCTCATCAAACCAACTCCGCCACGGCCTTCTTGAAGACATCACCTCGGTGGGCATAATCCCCGAACATGTCAAAACTTGTACAACCGGGAGACAGGAGAACAACGTCTCCCGGTCGGGCACAGAAAGCCGCCCGTTCTACCGCCTCTTTCATTGAATCAACACATTCAACGGCGGGATGATGCGAAAAACAACGGGCCATTTTCTCCCGGGCCTCTCCCAGGAGGATCAGCCGCTTGACCTTTTTCCGAACAAGGCCCTGCAACGGCGTAAAATCACCTTCTTTATCCCTGCCACCCGCAATCAGAACAATCGGAGAGATCTGGCTTTCGATCGAACGGGCCATCGCACCCACGTTGGTCCCCTTGGAATCGTCAATATAGATCACGCCGGATATTTCACCCGCCATTTCCATTCGGTGAGGAAGCCCCTTAAAATGGGACAGCGTCTGGCGGATTCCCTCAACAGAACACCCACAGAGGAGTGTCATCGCAGAAGCCGCCATCACATTATCAACATACTGTGGCCCTTTGACCTGCAGGTTTCCAAGACGGATAATCGTCTCCGCCTCCCCCCAAAGGTTTGAGATGATTTCTTCTCCCTGAAGATAGACTCCTCGTCGGGGGCGGTAGTTCCGGCTGAAATGGATCGTTGATCCCCTGAGAGAAGGAGGAGACAGCAAGGGATCATCCAGATTAATCACGGCATGATCCCCACTGGATTGATTCTCAAAGATCCGCCATTTTGCCTCCTGATAGGAACGCATGTCGGGGTAACGGTCCAAATGATCAGGCGTAATATTCAGCAATGCCGCAATGCGGGGGTGAAACGATTTGACGGTCTCCAGTTGGAAGGAACTGACCTCGACCACAATGAAGTCCCAATCAGAACCTACGGCCTCTGAGAGGGGAGTACCAAAATTCCCTCCGAGAAAGACCTTCCATCCCCATTCCTTCAGAATCTCACCGATAAGGGCCGTTGTGGTACTCTTTCCGTTTGTCCCGGTAATCGCTATCATCGGAGCGGTAAGCCATCCGGCAGCAAGTTCAAGTTCTCCGATAACAGGAATTTTCAGTGCTTGAAGTCTCCCCATTGGAAGCCTGGACACAGGAAAACCCGGACTCAGGACGATCAACTCAGCCCGGAAGAGATCCTCCACTCGCCAATTTCCCAAGTGAAATCGAACGGATGAAAGTGAAGTTGAACCTTGATCAAACATAGGGGGGATCTCTTGCCGGATATCATCGACCACCAGGACATCCGCCCCTTTTGCAGCAAGTAATAACGCCGCGGCAAGGCCACTTTTTCCCATTCCGACAACCGTGACCCGTTTCTTCACCATACTCGTGTTCAATCTCTCACCTCAGTTTAAGCGTACTCAGACTCAATAGTGCCAGAATGATCGACAAGATCCAGAAACGCACCACAATTTTGGGTTCCTGCCACCCCTTTAATTCAAAATGATGGTGTATCGGTGCCATCAGGAAAACCCGTTTCCCGCGCGATTTAAATGAAATGACCTGAAAAATCACCGAAAGCGCCTCGATTACAAAAATACCGCCCACCAACACCAGAAGCAGTTCATGCTTCGATATGACCGCGACGGTTCCAAGTGCGCCTCCCAGGGGGAGAGATCCAACATCCCCCATGAAGATATCCGCCGGGTAGGCGTTGAACCATAGAAAACCAAGTCCCGCCCCGATAATCGCCCCGCAAAAGACCGCCAACTCTCCGGCCCCTTCGATATAGGGAATGAGCAGGTATGCGGAAAAATCGGTCCGGCCGGTCGCATATGAAACAATCAGATAGGCCATGGCCGTCATCATGACCGGTCCGACCGCCAATCCGTCCAGACCGTCCGTCAGGTTGACCGCATTCGACGCGCCGACAATGACCAGAATGGCAAAGGGAATATAGAATAGACCCAGATCGGGAGTCAGATCCTTAAACAAGGGAACCGACAGAATCGTCGAATAGGCCTCCGACTGATAAAGACCAAGGGCAATAAGAAGCGCCACGAGGATCTGAAAACCAAATTTATAACGGGGGAGGAGGCCCTTTTTGTTCTTCACGACACACTTGAGATAATCATCCCAGAACCCAATCAGACCAAATCCGACAGTCGCAAAGATGACCAGCCAAATGTAGCTGTTTGTCATATCTGCCCAGAGGACGGTGGAGGTCAACACAGCCACCAGGATCATGACCCCACCCATCGTGGGCGTCCCGGCCTTATGCTTGTGCGATTCAGGACCGTCGCCCCCGATCTGCTCACCGATTTGGTGTTTCTTTAAAAGACGGGTCACCCACGGCCCGATCAGAAAAGAGATCACCAGCGCGGTCACGATGGCATAGATCGTCCTAAAGGTAATATAGCGAAAGACGTTGAAGAAGGAATAAGATGTATGGAGCGGGTAAAGGAAGTTGTACAACATCAGTGAGATCCCTCCGAATCTAAAACGTCCAGCAGCCGTTCCATCTTCATTCTTCGCGAACCCTTGATCAAGATACAATCTCCCGCATGAAACTCTTTCCGCATAACCATTCGTACAGACTCCAGATCCTGATGAATTGAAATGCACTCGGCAGGGAGTCCTCCTTGACGCGCCCCTTCGCCCATCTTCTCCGCCCATTCCCCCACGGCAATCAGACTATCCAGACCGGTTTCAGCGACCCACTGTCCGACATCAAAATGGGCCGACTCCGTCAAATCGCCCAGTTCAAACATATCCCCCAGAATGACCATTTTCCGACCTTGCTTCTCGCCCATTCTTGTACTCGGGTGATAAGAAGAGATCATCTCCAGACCCGCCTTCATCGAGGCCGGATTGGCATTGTAGGCGTCGAACAGGATATGAATCCCCTGTCGTATGATGACCTCTCCCCGATTCGCCGGGGGACGGAAGGTCTCGAGCCCTTTACGGATATCATCCAGCGCCACGCCGAGGACAGCGGAAACCGCCGCCGCCGCAAGGGCATTCACCACCTGGTGCCTCCCTACGGCGGAAAGGCATACTCTCTGTTGGCTCTGTCCCTCTCGATTCAGATGAAGATTAAAGGTCATCCCGCCGACTCCCTCTTCCAGGTCCGTTGCCCTGACATCGGCAGAGGGTTCAAAACCAAAAGTCCAGCACGACGACACCTTGGACTCCCAGGGCCGAAGCCAGGGATCATCCTGGTTGATGACCGCCGTCCCTCCGGACCGGTCAATCGCCTGAAAAAGGTGCCCTTTCTCCCGAGCAACACCTTCCAGGTTTCCAAGACCCGCCAAATGGGCCGGTCCGATATTGGTGATTAAACCCACTGTCGGCGCCGCGATCGCACAAAGACCTTCCATCTCACCCTTTCTGCTGATCCCCATCTCCAGGACTGCGGCACGATCTCCCTTCTTCAGGCGCAGAAGAGAAAGAGGAAGGCCGATATGATTGTTCAGGTTCCCTTCATTCTTGAGAACCGGCCCGCGGCGACACAAAATATCGGCAATCATTTCCTTTGTGCAGGTCTTACCGTTGCTCCCGGCCACGCCAACCAAAGGCAGACTAAAACGTCTGCGATGCCAGCGTGCTGTCGCCTGAAGCGCCTGAAGCGGATCTTCCACGACGACAAATAAATGCTTCTTCAGCCGGGAATGCCACTCGACTGCTCTTTGTCGAAAAGCAGAAAGAGAAACAATGGCCCCGGCGCCTCCTCGTTCCAGGGCATCGGAAACGAAAGCATGCCCATCAAAATGCGGCCCCTGCAGGGCGACAAAAACTTCATTCCTCTGAATCGTCCTGCTGTTGATCGAGAATCCACGCAGGCTTCGGGCGGAAAGATCATAAGCCTCCTCGGTTTGAATTCTTCCCCCACTTCCCTGGGCTACCTCCTTCATCGTCCACATCTTACAACATCACCCCCGGACCCGTTTCGCCAAGAGACCACGCACCACCTCCCGGTCGTCAAAGGAAAGTCGCTCATGCCCAATCAGTTGGTAATCCTCATGCCCCTTCCCTGCGATCACCACCACATCATCTTTCTCGGCCAGTCCGATTGCATGCGCAATGGCCTCTTTCCGGTCAGGAATAATCTCATAGTCCCTGGCAGAACCGGCTTGTAAAACCTGAACGCCCGCTTCAACTTCCTGGATAATACCGAACGGGGACTCAGTTCTCGGATTATCAGAGGTGATGATGGTCTTGTCACTCAAGCGGGTAGAAATTTCTCCCATCTGCCCTCGCTTCCCCCTGTCTCTATCCCCTCCACATCCGAAAACGGTTATAATTCGGCCCGAAAAAAGTGCAATCACTGCCTGCAGAAGCCGTTCCAGGGCATCCGGCGTATGCGCATAATCGACAAGGACCACAAAATCCTGACCCAGATCAATCTTCTCAAAACGACCCGGAACCCCCTTCATCCCGGCAACACCGCCAGCAATGGCCTCTTTGGATAATCCGACGGAGACACCCACGGCCACAGCCGCAAGCAAATTATAAATATTATATTTTCCCACCAGTGGGGATGTAAGCTCTATCTCTCCGACAGGAGTCTGCACCACCATTTGAATACCATCCATTCCGGAGACAACCTTTTCCGGGTAAAAATCCGCTTTCTCCTGAATGGCAAAGCCCCAGCAACGAGAGGAAAGGCGCTCTTTCAAAGTGCGCCCCCAGGGATCGTCGATATTCATAATTCGCGTTCCCTCGGTCAGATCAAATAATTTCTGCTTTGAAGCAAAGTAGGCCTCCATTGTCCCATGGTAGTCGAGGTGGTCCTGACTCAAGTTTGTGAACACCGCCGTATCAAATCGACAACCCGCGACGCGCCCTTGATCCAGAGCATGAGACGAAACTTCCATCGCCACATGGGTCACATCCGACGAGCGCATTTCTGAGAAAAGCTCCTGCAACTCTAATGATCCCGGGGTGGTCTGCCGGGCTTCAACAGACCGTCCTCCCAGATGATAAGCAATGGTTCCTAGGAGCCCGGTCTTCAGCCCTGCATGTTCCAGGAGCGATTGAACGAGAAAGGCCGTCGTTGTTTTTCCATTTGTTCCCGTGATACCAATCAGACGAAGGCGGTCCGTTGGATTCTCAAAAAAAGTCGACGCCAGATGCGACAGCGCGTGTCGGGTATCCTCAACACGAATATAAGTAACGGAAGGATCTTTGTGCTCACATTCTCCCGGAATAGGCTCTTCCAGAACCACGGCAACCGCACCCCGTTCCACCGCCTCCGGAATGAACCGGTGTCCATCCTGCCGCGTACCCCTTAAAGCGACGAAAAGGGAACCGGGCGACGCCTTCTTCGAATCAGAGACAATCTCCCCAACCTCCAGGTCAATCTTCCCCGACAACTCCAGGGCAGGGAATGATGCCAACCAGTGACTCACCTTCACCAAAGCGGACCCCGCACATGAAACGTATCCCCCGGCGCGTCATCATCCAAGCCCGCCTGATAAACGACGGGAAGGAGCTGATCCTCAACCCTACCCTCTGGATCTCTGACATCATGGGGTTCATCCCCCGCCTCACCACGAGGATAAACTTTCAGATAGTGAAGAACTTCCGCTCCAATGGCCGAAAATACCGGCCCCGCGACCGTCCCCCCCCAGACCTCATCTTCCGGTTCATCGACGACAACCAGGATGGTAACGACCGGATCCTCTGCCGGGATAAACCCGACAAAAGAGCTCACGTATTTATCACGGGAATAGCGCCCCGCCTTCCGGTCAAACTTCTGAGCCGTTCCAGTCTTCCCTGCAACGCTGTATCCGGGAATTGCGGCCAGTTTCGCCGTTCCCGAACTGGAAACAACCCCCTTGAGGATCTGAACCATCTCTTTTGCCGTCCCCTCAGAAATAACTCTTCTCTTAATCAGTACTGGAGTGGTTTGAATCTCTTCACCCTGGTCAATCGATTTGACCAAATGCGGGGTCATCAACCAGCCGCCATTCGCAATAACCGTTGCTGCAGTCACCATCTGTAAAGGGGTCACTCCAATCTCCTGACCGATCGATAGCGAGGCCAGAGAACGGCCGGACCAACGTTTCTTCTCCCGTAGTAAACCGGGAGACTCCCCGACGAGGTCCACTCCCAGGCGCTCCCCAAAACCAAAGGCCCTGATATAGTTTGCCAGCCGTGTTTCGCCCAGAATCTCTGCCACTTTCACCGTACATATATTGGATGATCTTGCAATCACCTCACGAAACGGAACCATTCCAATGGCCTCATGGTCATGAATCACAGTTCCCTTCACCGCATATCTTCCGCTTTCACAGTCGATCATTTCATCCGCTTCGATCAATTTCTCTTCGATAACGGCGGAAGCCGTGACAATCTTGAACGTCGAACCCGGCTCATAAATGTCCGCGATTGCCCTGTTCCTCCACTCAGAAGGGCGGTAGCTTCCAACCACATTTGGATTAAATCGAGGACTCACCACCATCGACAATATCGCTCCGGTCCAGGGATCCATCACTATGACGGTCCCTCCTTTTGCACCGGTTTTCTCTACCATCCGCTCAAGTTCTCGCGCGCTGATATGCTGGATCACCTCATCGACGGTGAGATGGAGATCCTTTCCTCTGGACGGAACAATGTAATCAAGCCCCTTTGGAAAAACCGACTTCCCAAAGGCATCCCTCTCGATTACCAACCAACCGGTTTCCCCCCGAAGGGCCGAATCATACTTTAATTCAATCCCTTCCAAGCCATGATTATCCAGACCTGAAAAACCCAGTACGTGGCCAAAGAGAGAGCGTTTCGGATAGACCCGTTGACTTTCCGACACAAATCCAATCCCCTTTATATTGAGCCGCCGGATTTTCTCAGCCTTCGCCGGGTCTATCTTTCGAAATAACCAGGTAAAACGTTTGTTGTTATCGAGCTTTTTATAAAGCGCCTTTGGACTCATGCCGAGGAGGGGTGCCAGTTTGCGGGAGACGGTAGAGGGATGGGAAATGGCTCTGGGAACGGCATAGACAGAAGGAAGTTCCACATTCATCGCGAGGGCCCGGCCGTTCCGGTCATAAATTGACCCGCGTTCCGCCTCAATCTGCACATTCTTTTCGTGTGCACGCTCCGCCCGCTCAAGCCAGGACTCGTGCTGAACCCCCTGAACAATAATCAAGCGCAGGAAGACGATGAAAAACCCAACCGTAAAAAGCGCAGTGACAAGGAAAAAATGCTTACGATTAGACTGGTGGGTTGGTCTTTTCAACATGATCGGGTCACTCTAAATAGTGTTGGCCCCCTGGCATCTTGCTTCTAAAACAGGGCGAGGGTTACCGAATGGACCTCATCACTTCAATACGGGCTGTGTTGACCCGTTCTCGATCGACATAGACACGCTGTTGAGGCCGGGGTACTTTCATGCCGAGCTGTTCCATGGCAATCTGTTCAATCCGATCCATCGCACTCAGGGTCTCCGCCTCGGCAAACAACTCCTTCCGGATGCGGACCAACTCCTTTTTCTGCACCTGGAGGCGTCCAATCTCATATCCTATGCGAACCATCTGATTCCTCTGCCAAAGAGAGAGAAAGGCCAGAATCAAAATCCCCCCTCCCAGGGCAATGAGCAGAAAGTGGGACGCCTTCTCAGCCCCTTCCTCACTAAATAAATCTTTCATGCTGCCCGTTCCAGACACCGCAATTTTGCACTTCTGGCCCGCGGGTTTTGAGAGATCTCTTCCGGTCCGGCAACCAGCGGTTTCTTATAAAGATTGATAAAGCGCTTTTCTCTGTCGGCCAGCCCTGGAGAGACCGCCTTTTTAAATGTCTGCTTCACACAGCGATCTTCCAGAGAGTGGAAGGAGATCACGGTTAATCGTCCTCCGACGGCCATCAGTGACATGGCCTGAGCCAAGCCCAATTCTATCTGCTCCAGCTCTTGATTCACAACGATTCGTAAGGCTTGAAAAGTCCGGGTGGCCGGATGAATTCTCCCGTGCCGATATTTGGCAGGGACCGCTTTCCAGATAATACCTTCAAGCTCTTCGGTCCGGACGATCTTCCCTTTCTCATCACGATACCGAACAATTCCGGATGAAATCCGCCTGGACCAGCGATCCTCGCCATATCGCCAAATAACATCCGCCAACTCTTCCTGAGAAAGGCGATTGACCCAATCCGCAGCGGTCTCTTTCTGCCCCCGGTCCATCCGCATGTCAAGCGGTCCCGGCTTTTGGAATGAGAATCCACGTTCCGCCCGATCGAGTTGTAAAGATGAGACCCCAAAGTCGAACAGGATCCCGTCCACTTCAGAGAGATGAAGATCCTTAATAATTTGGCCCATCTCGCAAAAAGATCCCTGGCGCATAACGAGTCGGTCAGAAAAACCGCTTAATCGTTTTTCGGCAATTTTCAGGATCTCATCATCCCGATCCAAACCGATCACCCTCCCATAAGGCGCCGTCTGATTCAGAATCGCTTCCGTATGGCCGCCCGCACCAACCGTACAATCAAGATAGATCTTTTCGGGGACAGGCTGGCACGCCAAGGCCTCCAAGACGGCCTTGACAAGAACCGGCCGGTGAACCGATTCACCTTTCTCCGAACTTTCGCCCAGACCTGCGATTGCCATCTTCGATTCCCTCAGTTGCGGTCCCTAAAAAATTATAGTTCAGGGAATGATCTCCCCTATCACATACCCAGTTTGGCCAAAGCGCCCTGGATCTGGGGAGCATTTTCTGAAACCAGAACCTCATTCTCTTCCCATTTCCCCGGATTCCAGACCTCGAACTTACTTCCGCCTCCGACGACGACCGCATTTCCATTCAATCCGGCATATTCGCGAAGGTTTAAGGGGATAAGGACACGACCCTGCCTATCAAGGAAGCACTCAGAAGCACTTGAGAACAAAAACCGAAAGAAACGCTTTACCCCTTTATCCATCGTCGGGAGTTTTCTCGCTTTTTCCATGAATGACTGCCACTCGTTCATCGGATAGGCCGCAAGACAGAGATCAAGATCGGTCGTCATAATAATCGTCCCATTGGACTCAGTATTCAAAATTTCCCTGAACTTGACCGGGATACTTAAACGCCCTTTTGAGTCCAGCGAATGATGAAACGTCCCTAAAAACACCCCATTCCCTCCATTTCCTCCCACTTTCTCCCACTTTCCCCGAAGTATACCCCAAGTTCCCGGGAAGTCAAGTAAAAACAGGAGGAAGTCACACGATCAGGAGATTAACTTTTTCATTGCCTGGATGTAAGAAAGAAAAAGGTATTTGAAGAACCTCGTCCCGAAGGGGAGAGGATTGCACACGCTGTGGGTTCAGCACATCAGAAAACACATTTGCGAGGGAAGATCCTGACTTTTGATTCTAGAAGTCTGTCGGAGAAACAAGGAATCTACTACGATTTGGGGATAAGAATTGAACGGCTATTCACCAATCACCTTCACAAGCACCCTTTTTCTCCGCCGGCCATCGAACTCTCCATAGAAAATCTGCTCCCAAGGGCCAAAATCGAGTTCCCCATCGGTAATCGCAACAAGGTAATCCCCCCATTAATAATGGTTCACAGAAGTAGAGCCTGTGTTGCCAGCGTCAATTTTTGATAGGGTGTAATTC
>DUAG01000033.1 GCA_012960925.1 Candidatus Manganitrophaceae bacterium | reverse complement strand
TCCGGCGGTACTGTTCTTTATTTTGACCTTGATAGGCCTGGGCCTCGGCCCAATCTTGACCGGTTATGTTGCCGACCAGCTTACGGACAGATGTTCCTTTTCCCATCCTATTTTTATCATGGGACTATTCCGTTTCGTTGCAGCCAGCGACGTATCTGCATCGCGTTTAATGTAGAGCCACTGGACAGCTGAGCAACGGGGTCGTATATGGACCCGCCTGATTGATCAAGTGTTGATTTAGCTATTTTGTTTTCTCTTCAGCGAATTGATTAGTCAAGAACAGATCTGCTGTTGTTATGCCATCGCTTGCTTGTACGTTGTCTGATGAGCGCTGAGCGCCCAGCATATCCTGGCCAACCTATAAATCTCTAAGTGATTGACCCGACCACCTGTAAGCCCTTAGTTGCAGCCCGTTACAGCCGTTGGCCATCCGAAGGATCACCGCGCCGCAGTGGTTCAAATTTGAATGAACATCTGCAATTGCATTACTTGACCATTCTTTGAAAAATGTGGTTTATAACACCTATTCTCAATCAAGAAAGCCTTTTACTCCGGCACTTTACTCCGACCCCCTAATTTTAGGATGGCTTCGAGATAATTCCCAGGGATTCCCTAGGGTTTTTCAAGCCACTCATTGAGTAATTTGTGAAAATGCCTGGGTTTCGTTTCCCCGTAGTTGGCAAAAATGACCTCAGGCACTCTCATGCTTTTCAAACCCTTATGTACATGCGGCATATTTACAATGTCCTGATTGAATACTTTCGCCAGCATTCCAAGTTCGGGTGCGTCGCACCAGTCATCGTCTGGACCAAGCCAGTGTGGTTCACGAACCGGCTCATAGTTGCCATCTGCAGGAATAGGGGACAGGTACATGCACTCCATAATACACTCGTCGGGATTGTCACCATTGGGTCGGAAGCGATAATTGATCGAATTGAAACAACCCCACGGATGGAAGTTCGGGAAAACGGTGTTATAGATCGAATCCAGCAATTCTGCATCACAGACATCATCAATCGCATCTCCCAGGGCAGATCGGAAAGACTCGCGAACATGTTCTGCCATTACTTGACGCAAATTCTTGCCTTCCGGGACTGTTATGCTCCCGCCAGCCGGAATGTTTTCGGACCCTGGTAATTGATGTCCACCGACCCAATTCAGCATATTTGCGTCGACCTGGGTTAATGGTCCGTCAATCCAAGTGCCATCTTCCTTAAATCTGCTGATGGCGCCTTCACCATCCGTGACGTGCACGGAGCCGTCAATGCACGCTTCATAAACATAACCCGTAATTGCGTGCCGCTGTTTGGTGTACAGCCTGGCGTCCTCAAGCGGTTCCCAGTCCCGTGTCACATGAGGACTCTTGATTCCATTGGCAGACATCGCACGGCAATAGTTTCCGAAGACATCGTACTGAGTATTGGCATCACCGATCACTTCCAGGATGGTTGGGTGAGTTCCGATCACATGATATGCCTCACTGAAAGCTTCCTGCGCTATTTTCCAGTTGCAGCGTAGGATCTTGGCCACATGCGCTGACTTGTACCTCTGGGTGTAGGGCAACGTTGTAAACTGATCAGACAGATTACCGAGGTAGTCTTCCAATGATCCTGCGTTCTGATCGGGGTTGATGAATATATAACCACCCCAGCGACCAAGCTTGATCTCGGGTAAAGAGTACTTTTCCTCGGTTACCGTGGGGAAGTCCCAGTGGCAGGGCACTTCTTTCAATGAACCATCAGTATTCCATGCCCAGCCGTGGAAGGGACAACGAAATTCAGTTGCCCGTTTGCCACTTTCGGTTTTAAGCAGGCGTCCACGATGCAGACAAACGTTATCGAACGCACGGAACTCATCCTCCCCTGTCCTGACGACCAGGAACGACAGATATGCAATCTGATAGACGTGATAGTCACCCACATCAGGAATGTCATCCTGGTGGCAGGCCATTTGCCAGCATCGCTTCCAGACTTTTTCGATTTCTAATTCATGGAAATCTCTTGAAAAATATCTCTCTGCCGGAACGATTGTGGGTCCGGGCGTCAGCGGACTCTGTACTTTGAGGATATCAGGTACTTGCTTACTGTCAGTGTCCAAAACTTCCTGATAGCTGATACCGCTGGAACGATCTGTACCGGTTATTGTTTCTACCATGTGATTCTGCCTTCTCGTTTCCAGGAACGTGTTGTTATTTCATCAAAGAATGCAGGATCTGAAACTGATCGAGGTCAATTATTGCTAAACTCGCAGGTTTAATTTGCCTCCAAGTGGGTGTTGTATGCGTGTGCAGCGCCATACCACAACAACGGGGTCGTATATGGACCCGCCTGATTGATCAAGTGTTGATTTAGCTATTTTGTTTTCTCTTCAACGAATTGATTAATCAAGAACAGATCTGCAGTCGTATATTCGGCTTCTTATCGAGATGATTACAATCTTCTCGGCGCCATGATGAAAACCGCACTCGAACACCTTATCGGAGTAACAGCTTCAAAAAAGCCAGACCCCATACAGGTTCGGTTCGAGCCGGTATTACCTGTTATCCATCTTAATCGTGATCGTTGGAACGCTATTTCTGAACTGCCACCGGCAATAGTTGGTGCTTCGTCACCCAGCCAATTGAACCCCTCGGTTCAGCGTCAGATTCTTTTTGCGACTTCGCTCGGTTCCTTTCGAGTGTCCTCACCAATCGCATTGAAGGGTTGACGCATAAACGCCAGTGCCTCTTCTTCGGTCTGCTGGAATTCATTTGCATCAGTGGTGACACAGTACTCGATCATAATGCCGTTCGGATCAACAAGGTAGATCGCGGTACACCAGCCATGGTCAACTTCGGTCATTTGCTCGACTCCGACGGCCTTGAGTTCGTTTTTCTTTGTTTCCAGGTCTTCCAGCGAATGGAGTTGGAAAGCGATATGGTTCACCCACAGCGGTAAGCCAACACTTCTGGAAAGGTTGGTTTCGTAATTATCTGTTTCGCCAATGCCCTCAACCTGAAAAAAGGCGAGGCATTCGCCGTTTCCCATGTCAAAGAAAAAGTGTCGAAAGAAACCGTTTCCCTGCTTGTGATTTTCTGTACGGGCGAGCCGCATGCCCAGTTTTTTCGTATAAAATTCATAGGTCGCCTCAGCATCTTTAGTGCAATAGGCAACATGATGTACGCCGTTAGGTAATAGTGCCGTGCTGTTTCTCCTTCTGCCGCTTATCAGCAGCGGGTTTTGCCCGGTACCTGGAGAGAATATTCCACAACGCTCTGAGGATTCTAGCTGACATCCAACCCTTCAAGCGTGCCCTCATCTCGCCAGGTTTTGATGAGCTTGAAGAATGCTTCAGAACCGGCACCATAGTTGGTGTCCTGTAAAGCTCGTGCCTGGGGTTTGCCTTCGTTGTTGTAGTAGCCGGGCGTGCAGTCTGCGAGGAATTTCTCATTCGATCGAGCCAGCCCGATAATCGTCTGCACCCACGCTTCCTCGGCTTCTGCACTTGCCTCGACAACTCGATGATTGCCTTCCATACAATGTTTGATAATGTAGGCGATGTGCTTGCTCTGTTCATTCAAACCGTGGGGGTAATTTGCTGTGAAGCCGGTTTGGATGTGCCCCATCATAAAGCAGTTGGGGAATCCGTTAACCTGCATTCCGTGGAATGTTCTCGCTCCTTCTGACCACTTTTCAGTCAAACTGACACCGTCACGCCCATACATTTCGCAACCGCTCCTCCTGGCATATCCGGTTCCCACTTCAAAACCTGTAGCAAATATCAGGCAATCCACCTCATATTCTTTTCCATCGACCACGACGCCATTTTCCGTAATCTTATCGACGCCCATCCCTTTTGTGTCGACCAATTCGACATTGGGACGGTTGAAAGTTGGCAGGTATTCATCGTGAAAACAGGGTCGTTTACAAAACTGCCTGTAGTAGGGTTTTAGAAGTTCTGCGGTTTCCGGATCCTTCACAATGGAGTCAACCCTGCCTCGGATCTGTTCCATCTTCTGGAAATCAGCCAACTCCATTTTTTCAGTCATTGCCTGCTTGGCCATATCCGGAGTCTTCTCATCCTTAATCAGTACGAGCAGATTACGAATAATCTCTGTCCAGCCGTCGTTGACAAGGTCTTTTTCCGCTATGCCGCCTGTGGTGAGAATATTGAAGTTATCCATACGTTCCTGCTGCCACCCAGGTTTTAGGCTTGATGCCCAGTCCGTGTCTGTCGTGTAGTCATTACGTTCGTCAATGGATGAAGGCGTTCGCTGGAAGACATAAAGCTGCTTTGCACCTTCGGCAAGATGAGAAACACACTGAACTGCCGTGGCTCCCGTGCCTAATATGCCGACTCGCTTATCCTTGAGATCGGTCAATCCTCCGTTGGCATCACCCCCGGTATAGTCGTAATCCCAACGGGCTGTATGGAAGGTGTGCCCCTTGTAGGATTCAATGCCAGGGATACCTGGGAGCTTGGGCCGATTGAGAGGCCCGTTGGACATGGCAACAAATCGGGCCTTCATGGCATCGCCCTTATCGGTTGTGATGGTCCATCTCCCGGTCGCCTCATCCCAGTGTATTTCCTTTACTTCCGTTTGAAAGCAAACATCATCGTACAGATCAAATTTCCTTGCGATCATCTGGCTATATTCAAGGATGTCCGCACCATCGATGTACTTCTTTTTTGGCATATAGCCAATTTCTTCAAGCAGAGGAAGATAGATATAGGATTCAATATCGCAGGCAGCGCCAGGGTAGCGGTTCCAGTACCAGGTCCCGCCGAAGTCCCCGCCTTTTTCTATTATTCTGAAGTTTTTCACTCCGGCATCACGAAGACGGACAGCTGCCAGAAGGCCACCAAAACCACCACCAATAATGACAATGTCGATTTCATCAGTCAGTGGTTCACGTTCTACTTTAGATTTGAGATACGGATCATCAATATAGTGAACGAAATCGCCTCTTACTTCGACGTATTGCTCATTACCGTCGGAACGTAGACGTTTAACTTTTTCCATGGAGTATTTCTGCCGTAGTTCGTCTGGATCAAATCCAAGATCCAACTTGCTTGATGATTCAGTTTCACTTGTCATAGGACTTTCTCGCTGGTGGATAGCCTCTGATCGTCCCATAGGATGTCTGGTTGAGAATGAGTTTCCTTGATCGAAGTCAACATATTGCAAGTTAGTACGGCCTTCATCCGTTGGGATTGTACGATGATGCCCAGATCCCCAGATGGGAAAAGCTGGCTAAGGAAATCCACCTTTATGATGCCAAGGTCGGCTGTCAATTGATGGATCCGGGGCCGGAGGGAAGATAGGTATTTTAGACCGCATTTTTCCAAGATTATAAAAGTATCCTCTTTGGAGATTCGATCATATAAAGTTAAGGAAACCAGTATGTCGA
>DUAG01000032.1 GCA_012960925.1 Candidatus Manganitrophaceae bacterium | reverse complement strand
CCAACGGTGCTGCGTTACGCCGACAACATCGCCTGGGCGCACCACGAGCGCTGGGACGGCAGTGGCTACCCGCGCGGACTCAAGGGCGACGAGATTCCCATTGAGGCGCGCATCGTTTCCCTCGCCGACATCTACGACGCGCTGCGCTCGGAACGGCCTTACAAACCCGCCTTCGACCACGAAGAGACGCTCGGCATCATACTCGACGGAGACGGCCGGACCATGCCTGAACACTTCGACCCGAAGTTACATGACATATTCCGTGCCAACACCGATGCCTTCGGCGAGATTTTCAGCCGTCTGGCCGACTGACGACAGACCGATCCCTTAACCCCATGGTGGGCTTCGATTCATGACCAAACGAAACTCGCGACAAAAGTACAACTCATACGAGTCGTTTCTCTGGGGATGACCAACAAAAGTAAAAAATCGATCAAATTGCCTAATGGAATCCATGTACCCCATTATCTGGCTTGATGCACCTAGACATTCTGTCCAATATCGAATATTAAGCCTTTTGCCCAAATTTACTGGGTGAACCGCCCCCCTCCTTCATAATATTATTCCACTTTGTAAAGTTCAGTGAGTATTTATCCTTAAATTTCAATTGGATATATCTTAATTAACCTATGGCACATGTATTGCAAATTCCAATATAATATTATGAAGAACCAATGTGACATAAATAGCTTCATCAGGGGAGGAAAGAGGAAAAACGTAATCTATGCATGGGTTCCCTTGTTTTTGGTCCTCCTTCTCTGCAACCCCTCAATCGGATGGAGCATGGCCTCCGAATGGGAGAAGGCAAACCAGTCGGACATCATGATGGGGAAAAGGATCTATTCGGTGAGCTGCATTCTCTGTCATGGCTCTAAAGGGCAGGGTGACGGTCCTGCCTCCATCTTTATTGGTCCTTATTCCCACCCACGCCCTCGTGACTTTACACGAGGGGTTTTTAAATTCCGTTCTACCGAATCAGGTGAGCTTCCAAAATTATCAGACCTCATGAGGACTATCGCCTATGGTATTCCCGGTTATATGCCGTCGTTCAAGCATCTGGGGGACGAGGGCCTCAGGCAGGTTGCACTCTACATTACAGCTGAGTTTATACAAGAAGAACTGCCTTTGGAAATTACAGGAGAACCGATTAAAGAGGCAGGTCTTGGTCTCAGAGATAGCGGTCCGGTAGAATCAAGATCTACGACTTTAGACGCTGAGATCGGTCGGATCGAACTTTACAAAGGCATTACAACCGTACTCAATGAGATTGCCAGGAATTCCGTAACAGCGGTCGCTCCAAGAGAGAATCCTAAACCAACTCTCGATCTATACAAAGAGATCATAATCGTTTTAAACAACATGATTGAAAAATTAGATCTTAACATGACCATCAACAATTCAGAAAGATCGGAGGATCTACACAACAAGCCTGCACAGGCCAAATCCAATTACAGTAAAAGTGTGGCAGTTTCACGAGGGAAAAAGGTTTTCCATGAGATGCAATGTATTACCTGCCATGGGATCAACGGCAGGGGGGCGAGGACAAACATGAGGGATGAGCGGGGTCTACCCGTCATGGCGGCCAATTTAGCAAAACCCGAATCTTTCGGAAATGGAAACACTCCGGAGGATGTTTACCGCACAATCATGACCGGGCTAAACGGGACACCAATGCCTTCTTATAGTGATCTATTTGAGGGGAATGATGAACAGGCTTGGGATCTTGTCGCATACATCGGATCTCTTCAGGATAAATATCCCGCCACCCCATGAAAGTTATCTTTAATCTAGGAGAGGGTTTTTTTGTTTCCTTCAAACCGGCTACAATATCGTCGTTATTTTTTTCCATACACAATGATTAAGTGGAATACGAATAAAGGAATTCATTTAAAGTGAGAGGGTCAGGCTATTATGAATAGAGGAGGAGTCCTCATAGTGACAAGCATCGCAATCATGGGCGTGTTAATTTTCTCATCACCCTCAAGGGCTATTCCTGCCTTTGCCAGGAAATACAACCTTTCCTGTACCTCATGTCACACCAAGCCACCAAGGTTGAACCCCTTTGGGGAGTCCTTCAATATGAATGGATTCCAGATACCGGCCACAAAGGAGGGAGAGATCAGGAAAAAGAAAAAAATCGGACGCGTCAACCTAGAGCGGAGCATTTCCAATATATTCGCGGTGCGGGTTGTTGGAAATCTTGTAGAAACCTTTCATGGCGGGAACAAAGACGAAGCGAATCTAACTTTCCCCAACCTGCTCGAACTCTTTTTGGCGGGAACCCTGACTCAGGATATCAGTTATTTCTTTGAATACGAAGCCGAACAGCCTGAGATCGAGGGAGGAATACCTGACCCGCTTGGGTCTCAATTGGGTGAGGGCGAATTTGAAGAGGTGGGGGGTGAATTCGTGTTAGCCCGGTCCTTCTTGATATTCAACCTTGGCTCCATGATAAGAGGTGCCCCTCTTCCAAGGTCAGGTCTGATCGCGATTGGACCGATGCTTAGGATCGGAATGATTGACCCATCGACTTTCTTTTCCTTTCCAATGGAGCGACAATACTTCAAGGGGATTCCTGGAAGGGTTGATAGCGGAGGGAGACTCCGGCGGTTCAGTCTGCCCCAATCAGGGTTTGCCTCTTCACTTAAGTTTTTCGGGGTCAGGACAAGCGAAGGAGGGTTTATAGAAGTCACGGAGAATGTCTTCTATAACGGTGAAGGCTTCGGCATTGATCTCCATGCCATGGTAGGGAATTTCATCCTTCAAGCCGGGATGCTGCAGGGAGTCGGCGGTGAATCAAGAGATATCAACATGAAGAAGGACCCCTACCTGATGGGCAGGTTCAACTTCGGGGGGAGTGAGTATCTTTCTGGAAGTGTCTCAGTCCTGGCCAATTGGGGTAATGATACCGCCATGGTTAATAAAGACCTTGTGGACTGGTTTCGATATGGCTTTGCTGGAAACATCAAATATAAACACCTCGACCTCTACGGGGCGATCATTTGGGATAAGATCAGGAACTTGCCAATGGCGACCCTTACATCCTTTGACGAGGATGCCTACGGAATAACTGTTGAAGCTGATTATCTGGCGACCGACAAATTACTGCTCATGGTCAGATACGACCAACTCAGCTCAGGAGGATTTATCAATCAGAAGGAAGATGGGATGGTTGTGAGTTTTCAGGCCAGATACTATATTAGAGATAACCTTGGCATCTTTTTGAGGGATAGTTACAACATCAATGGCGTAAGCGCGAATCCGCTGAATAGTTTTCGCAATGCCTTAACTCTCGGAGTTGATTTTGACTGGTAAGAACTGACCTGGGCCACCTCGGATAAATGGAAAGACCGTCATTTTATCGAGTGGCCAGTTTATGAAAAGAAATGGGCTTCTTTTGTGGGTGAGAAGAGCAAGACGTCTCGAATATATATCGCCTGTTCAGATCACTTCTGAAAAGAAGCCTGTTGGTTCATCGAAGGGGAACAATCATGGAGAAGGTAGAAACCAGACAGAGAAATTTTGTACAACATTCACTGACCCCTCTCCATAATGAAAGAGGGATGGTTTTATTCATCTCCCTGATGATGCTTATTTTGCTGACTGGACTTATAATGACGTCCATTATGGTTACCTACATAGGGATGCGTATTGTAAAAAATGAAAGGGTTGCCGCAGAGGCGATCTATGCGGCTGAAGCTGGCGTTCAACATGCCCTTCAGGCGCTAAAGGGACAGAACTTTGATACGATTGTTGCTGAGAATGTCGGCCAGCCTTGGCTCATCGTGAGTAATTTTAGCGAGACCCCGGGGCTAGGATACAGGGTCAACGTCTCCAGGACCAATAATTCAGGGAAAGTCGTCACCGGAGATAGTATTTTTGTTACCGCAACCTCAGTGCATCCGTCTGGGGGAAAGAAGAAGGTCGCGGCAGAATTTAGAAATCCTCTCGCATCGCTTCCAATCAATTCCTCCATGAACTTCGTTGGAAGTTTCAGCCGAGTAAAATTCTCTGGAAATTCTACAATCAACGGAGACCTTCCATTGGATGAGACTTCCGTGGAGGGGAGTGAGTGTGCCTCAGACAAAACCGGGATCTCCGTAAATTCTATGGACGTCTATTCAGAAATCCAACTAACAAAAAATACAGGCGACCAGATTACAGGAGCCGGATTAAGCCCCAGCATTCAGCTTCGACCGAGTGACTTGAGTCCGGCCATGGTTCAGAATATGGTGAACCAGATTTTGGATCGTGCAGATCGAACTTTTATCGTAGACAGGAATAAGGTCAATCATGGAGATGTCGTTTGGGGAACGGAAGCAGATCCTCAAGTCACTGTGTTTACGCTGACGGCCACGAACTCAAGGATAAAATTTAATGGCGATACTTCCGGACATGGGATCCTCATCATCAATAGTGAGACAACCAAGAATGGGAGGGTTGAGTTCAATGGTAACTTTACCTGGAATGGCCTCATCCTCATCACGGGGAATTCTGGTATTGACCGGATGGGATCAACCGGGACGAACTCTATCAAAGGGGCAATCGTCCTGGCCAATACCGTGGCTGATCCTACTGAGGAAAACTTTAGATTTAGGATGAATGGAAACGCAAGCATTCAGTATAGCTGCGCTGCAATTTCAAATGCGATAAATAGCTTGCCCTTAATCCTCAAAGGGTGGCACGAAATCTCATCGCATCGGGGATAGAATGAAAAACCTATCTTAAACATTTTGTCCCGGGTTTTGTGTCTATGTTGATCTTGCACAAAGCTAACGGATCAGATGACCACCATGACCGAGCTGGATGCAAATATGGCCATCTTGACTAGTACGGTAGAGGCGAAACAAAGTATCATTAATATTATTGTGTGAGGTTACCGATGGAAATAGGACATTTTGACATAAAGGTGATAAGAAAAAAACAAAACAGCCAACGTTTTATCATCGAATATTTTGTTCGATTTGGTGTAGGGGGATTGCATCACGGTGGACTGACGATGAACCTTTCTTACTCGGGGATGTTTATTAAGTCGAGCGTTATTTTTCCTGCCGGAACAAATATAGAAATTGAAGCTTCCATGTCCGACGGCTATAAAGCGTCAACTGGTGGTATAGTGGTTTGGACAAAAGACATCCCTCGTAAAGAAAATGACGGGTTGGTAATGCGAGGAATGGGAGTTCGAATCTTATCCGCCCCAAGAGGATATCAAATCTTCATAGAGAACCATGCTCAAGAAGGTTAAGCCAATAAGATTAAACTCCCCTAGAAATATCCTTACGTTCACGACATCTTTTAATGCTACAAGATAAATGATGAGATATTTTAGAGTTATTGTCAAATCTGGTGTATGAGATCTTCATTAAGCGGCGACCTGATCTGATTTATTGATCTCAATCCCATCTTTAAATGGAACTC
>DUAG01000031.1 GCA_012960925.1 Candidatus Manganitrophaceae bacterium | reverse complement strand
AACCGTGTTTGCAGACCATGCCTTTAGTACGAAAGAGGACCCATCCTTCAGAGTAAGATGCAAGTTGGTATTGGCCCAACCCCCATCCAAATCTTTCATCGACTTTAGATCGGTCAATCCGGCAAGCGATAGAAGCCACCTAGCATCATCGACTTCTACCCGACTACTCACAGGTGCCCCCTCCCAGCACATCATATTGCTTCTTCTCTCCGGTTATGACTTAACTTAGTGACTGCTGGGAGGTCATGTGACAGAACCGATAGTGGTTGTTGGCATGCACAGAAGTGGCACCAGCCTAATCTCCCGCCTACTTGATCAACTGGGAATTCTCATGGGCAAGGACCTCCAGGAGGATCATGAGTCCAAGTTCTTCATCGACCTAAATAAATGGATTTACGCAAACGCTGGTGCGGACTGGGCCCGTCCAGAGGCACTATCGGAACTAATCGATTTCCACCCAGCAAGTGAAAGGGTCGTGGAGTACCTGAGAACAAGGATTTCTAGTAGATCTAGCAAGAAGTTCTCCGGGAGGTCTCTCAAGAACGGGATCTTCGACATAACCGAGCCATGGGGTTGGAAGGACCCACGAACCGGGCCGGCCTTGCCAATCTGGCTATCCATCTGGCCAGAAATGAAGGTTGTACACGTCATGAGACACGGTGTCGACGTCGCTTCAAGCCTTCATACTAGGAGCAACAGGCACTGGAGCCAAGATGTCGGGCGATTCGAAAGATGGCTCCCGACCTATCGATGGAGAAAGAGCCAGTCTCCCATTAGGAGGGGACAAAGGGCTGCTACCCTCAAGAATGCCCTGGACTTCTGGGTAGAGCACGTCAGAATCGAGGACTCAGCCATTGGAAATAGAGAGGGAGTGCTGCGGGTTAGATTCGAAGAAATTCTCACCCAACCTGAAACGACGCTTGAAGGGCTAATGGATTTTGCCGGCGTTCCAATAAATCGGGAGAAATTGGACCAAATGATGGAAACACTGGACCCAAGTAGGGCATTTTCCCACAGAACCAATCCCGAACTATTGAAATTCGCAGAGCAAAATTCTGCAGTGCTGGAGCAGTTTGGCTACTGAACCCTATCCTGAATCTCCCTCACCCATTCAGAAACATCGAAGCCAGTTTGATTCTCAAACAAAGCCAGATCCTCACATAGTTCCACACCGCAAACTCGGTAGTGGGCATCATCCAACGCGCAAACAACCTCCCTTCGACTAAGCAGGGGCAACCTGTAGATGTTCCAGTCTCTCTTCTGTAGGTACTTTACAATCGGCGATTTAACAATTCCAGGGATTAGTGAGAATACAATCCTCACGATTCCCCCAAAAATAGTCGTCTGTCGATTGCTTGCGGCTGAGTTTGCATGTCTGCCCATCTTCAAATCATAATCCCACTCGTCTATCCCTAGGAATTCCTCAATTTTTCTGATAACTTTCATTGGCTCGTATTTCATTCGTGAACTGTCAATGATGACGAACCTATCTAAGTCAAATTCCTCCAGCCATTTTGCCATCGATGCCCCGTACATGGAGTCTACACGCAATGACTCGTCCAACCAAGCTTCATGGAACTTATCCCATCTGCGATCGTTTTCGCTGTCCTCGTCAGAGCTCCTTATCATGTTCCAGTGACTGACGGTTCTGGAAACCGGTTCCCTGAGGCAAAGGATAAATCGCCCATCGGGGAAATTAGATTTTATTCTCCTCGGAGCAATCGGACAAGCAAAAGTATGCACCGATGCATCCATCTTTAGGCCATTTCCCGAAAAGAAACCGTTGTATTCTACCCAATCGGGCTCTTCCTCATCTCTCGTGAAAGTACCTTTGTGCGTAGCAACAAAGTTCGGCTCTTTCGGGTCGGAGAGATTAATCCCAGCATGCTGATCTAAGACATGGGATAACCAGGTAGTTCCAGCCTTCGGAACGCCTACCAAAAAAACATCCATTCGCAAAGCCCTCTGCCAATTGGGAAGAGACATATCATTTCACTTTCATCATGGTTTATACTGGCCATTTGCAAGCATACGCATAAAACAAAACATTCCCGCCTCTTGACATCACATGCTCATTAAGGACACCAAGCTCTCAACCCGCATCATGATATTGGCCGAACCAAGCAGAACCATAGAGGATATATTTTCTGAGGCCCGACTATGAAGATCTCACCGATAAACACATATCAGTTCCTAAGGGACATAGCTAGAACTGTCATAAGAGGAGAACTCGACTCTCCGGATTTCATTATCCTGAACGAAAAGGAAGTAATTTTCGCTAGCGTGGCAAAATCAGCATGCTCGTCAATAAAGACAGCCATCTATGGCTCACCACCCCCTGGAGTAATGATTCACCAACACACATCGCATCTCTCTCACAGAAGAATCCCGAAGAAAAAAAACTCTTACTTCGTATTTGCATTTGTTCGAGACCCATATGAGAGGCTAGCATCCTGCTACAGAGCTAAGTTCAACAAAGAAGACGAATCCAAGTTTATGTTCGCAAACTATCTTTTCGGCTATCTAAAAAATGACGATTCTTTCGATGAGTTTGTTAGGAAGGTCTCAAAGATCCCCGATAGAATTAGTGACCGGCATTTCAAATCTCAGCACAAACTAGTTTTCGCCTCTGGAAACAAAGTCGACTTCATTGGCAATTTTGAAAACCTTACATCGGATTTTGATGAAATTAGGGACAAGTTCGGATTCGAGGGGCTCCCAGTCCTCAACAAGTCTTCGGGAAAAACCGCTACAGACCTTTTCTCCGAGGAAACCAGGGCTTTGGTATCCCGGAGATACAAGAAAGACTTCGAGTTGTTTGGTTATCCTACCGATTAGGGACCTCAACTTCCCAATCCCGACCAATTTTCAGGCCAATTAATCCATACGCCTATAACGAAAATTACTGCCATTTGACCACCATGCACATACTAGTGATGACCAGGTCAACCCTTCATCATGGATTTGGCGGGTTCCAGAGACAATGCACAGATCTCTGCGAGGGCTTCGTGAACAGAGGTCACGAAGTCACGGTCATCACCACTGCACACCCAGAGGGGGAGCAGATGTTGGAATCATCTGGCTACACGATACACTTCGTCAAGCCCTCCAAGCCCAGAAGACTGTCTCGGAGGTGGTTTAAGGAGACACGGAAGCTTGTCGATGACATCCATCAGAGAAAACCAATAGATGTTATTCATAGCAACGAGTTTGCGGGTTTTGGTCTATGCAAGTGGGCGAGGAAAAAAGGAATCCCAATCTGCCTCCTCTGCCATGGTTCGCTTAGGTCCGAACTCCTGTCGTTCTTCGCATCCGCAGATCGGCGACCTAGGTATTGGCATTGGCTCATTTTGACCCCGTTCTTCCTCATCAAGAGGTACGTCCTCTGGGAGATCCCAATGAGAAGGACCGTATCGAGTATTATTCTTGTCACCCCAACAATCGAAGGGGACTTCCGAGCATTTTGCAAGGGAAAGGTACGTGTCATAGAGAACGGTATCACACTACCTCAGAGGCCCGAAAAGAAAGACTCCCAAGGGACTCTGCGACTCCTCTGCACGGGCCGAGCAGATCGGCAGAAGGGATTTCAGATGGCAATCATGGCAATTTCGAAATTACAGGATTTAGATTTACACTTAGACATCGTAGGGACGGGCGACTACCTTGGAGAACTCAAGAAGCTCGCTGGGAGGCTGGAACTTGATGATTCCGTTACTTTCCGTGGTCGAGTCGACGACACCGAACTGTACAGGCTTTACTCGGAATCGGACATGTACCTGATCCCAACTCTGAGGTACGAGGGGCTTCCACTGGCTCTCCTTGAGGCCATGGCCCACGGAATCCCCACCATTTCCTCGGACATAGGGGGAAACTCCGATGTGATTACACATGAGAAAGACGGACTTTTCGTTAGACCTGGAAATCTGGATGAACTCGTGGAAGCCATCAGAGTCCTCGCATCCAGTGCAGATACTAGAGAATCACTGGGCAATGCAGCTAGAGACACTTCGGAAAGGAGATTCAACAAGGAGAGAATGGTTAGCGATACAGTGGAGATTCTGAGGCTAATCGCCGACCCGAACAGCAGCAATTCGAGCGCTTAGTTGAATAATCCACAACTGTCCGAACGAGTCGTGTTAGACTTCTCATCAATAATCCTCGGAGGATTTCAAGACGATTTAACAGCGGTATTCGGCGAATCTGTTGGATGGGCTATTGGCCATGCAATCATTGTGCTCGGCCTAGGAGCCATTGTAATAGGAGTCAGGGAGAGGGACCACGTCATCAATCACTCAGGAATTGGGAGGAGCGAGGCACTGGACTTCGGAATCTTCCTGTTGCTGACCTTCGCTCTCTTCTTCTTCTATAGTTCAGTAAGCGGCTTTGCATTCGCCCCATCATTGGCCGTTGGAGCAGCCTCGGCGCTGTTTCTCAGATGGGTGGTCACCATCCTAGGCTAGCCACGGCGGCGCCTCAAGACTACCACCAGCGAAACGAACAGGACGACTAAGCCCGCGCCTCCCCCGATGAAGTACTGCTGATTCTCCTCTGTTACGCCTAGGTCCTCTAGGAACGTGCCGTTTACGTCGATTCCCACAGACGGAACCAAAGTCTCCTTTTCATTGACAGTCAGAGTGAAGGCGAAATCGCTTGAGCACGACCACCCCGGATTGGTCATTTCATCGACCACAATCAGGCAACCCTCCCACTTCTCCTGAAGGTTGGAAGGCGTAGTTAGGACGAAACCGCAGTTGACCGATCCCATCGGGTTCTGGATTTTGCAACCGCCCTCAGACATGTCATTGAACCCCGATGGCCACATGCTCTCCTGCGTGCTACCCTTCTCCAGAAGGTGAAGGGAGACCACCATGCTGCTGTCCTCGTTGCTATCGCAACTATACACCACGGAGAAGGTCACATCATCGCCAGCCTCAGCGAAGATGGCCGAAGGACGGGACGAAGAACACGTGGTGTAGGGGAGTACCTCCACTTCGATCTCCTCTTCATCCGAGAATCCGAAAACAGTCACGGGAACTCCGTTCCACTCGGTTACGACCGCACTCAAGTTGACTTCGTATGTCCCTGCAGACTGCCCCGTTGGGGCGGTTATCACAATCTGGAATGTCTCTGACTGGCCACCACCGACAGTCATGCTCTCCGGACCGGCTATATTCAGAACCCCGGATTGGTACGAGAGCTCCACAGTTTCGGCTCCAGAGGTCGGATTTGTCAACTCGCAACTAATCATAGAACTGCCAGTCCCACCCGAGAGATCTATCTCCACCAAGTCATCACACTCCAGATCAGCCTCCGGCAGGAACTGGGCCGAACTGCTAGGAGAAATGCTGCAAACCAGTAGTAGACTGGTTACGAAAATGACCGAGAAAGGCCGAATTACCACGAATCTTCCTGACTCGTGTCCATCATAGACATTCGTATGGTTTGCTATCGAACTTTTCGAATTGCCCCCTCAAAGCATTCATGTCAGCCACTCACGCCGAAAGTAATGATGGGTGAGGGACCGGGCAAGCCGAAGGTCGAAATCACATCCCAGAACACGAAGGTGACTAGCGGCACTGATGTCCAAGAGAAGCTG